>JANPAT010000205.1:0-4022 GCA_031430075.1 Chitinophagaceae bacterium
AGATATGAACTTTGGTAACATTGCAGTTACTAATAGTGGTGGTACAGTAGTTTTAGCTCCTGCTGGTTCAAGAACTGCTACTGGTGGTGTAACATTACCTGTAGTAGCTGGAACAGTAAGTGCTGCTGCTTTTACAGTATCTGGACAAAGTGCTTACACTTATGATATTACATTGCCTTCTGGTAATATAGTATTAGCTTCTGGTGCAAATAGCATGAACATTAACACTTTTACTGCAAGTATTGGTTTAACTGCTGGTGCTTTATCTACTGGTAGTACTGGTTCACAATCTTTCAGTGTGGGTGCTACAATTACTGTTAGTGCTAACCAAGCTGCAGGTTCTTACACCACTGCAACGCCTTTTAACGTAACAGTTAATTATAACTAATTTTTAAACAATTCAATCTAACAAAAAAATGCTTGCAATTGCAGGCATTTTTTTGTTAGATAAAAGTGATCAGATCAGTTATCCATAAATAGCAACTTCATTTTTTCCGTCGCTTGTTTTAACCCCTCTGTACATACCTGCACTATTAAAAATCATAGCATAATTTCCATTTGCATCTACACCAATCATTCCACCTTCTCCATCCATATTTTTTAATTTTGTATTTACAGTAAAATCCATAGCTTCTTGCAATGTAAAACCTTTATATTCCATCAAACAACTTACGTCGTAAGCTGCAACAGCTTTAATAAAAACCTCTCCATGACCAGTACAACTTATAGCACAAGTTTTATTATTTGCATAAGTACCGCTTCCTATTAAAGGGCTATCTCCAATTCTTCCATATTTTTTATTGGTCATGCCACCTGTACTTGTTGATGCAGCAATATTGCCTTTATTATCACAGGCAACGGCACCAACAGTTCCAAATTTTTTGTCTCTCATCAATTCTTCTAAATGATGATGGGTATGGTCTAAAGAATAGTTATCAGAATCACGTAAAGCCTTCCATTGATCATATCTAAATTGTGAGAAAAAGTATTCGTCTGGTTCTAATTTAATTCCTTGTTTAATAGCAAAATCATTAGCACCTTTTCCACTTAAAAAAACATGATTACTATGCAGCATTACTTCTGTTGCAAGTTCAACTGGATTTCTGATATTTCTAATTCCTGCAACAGCACCAGCTTCTAAATCTTCGCCTCTCATTATTGCAGCATCCATTTCTTGCACACCTTTTTTTGTAAATACACTTCCTCTCCCTGCATTAAACAACATATTATCTTCTAACACCACAACTGCTGCTTTTACTGCATTTGCAGCTGTCCCACCTTCTTCTAAAACAGCATATCCTGCATCTAAAGCAGATTGTAATCCTTCGAGATAAGCAGCTTCTAATTCGGGTGTCATATCTTCTTTTAGAATAGTTCCAGCACCACCATGAATGCACAAAGTAATTTTTGACATATTTATTTTTTTAATCTTCTATTAATCTCTCACACTCTGCAAAAAGTTTTTCTTTATTAATTGCAGCTGTGCCCACTTCTTCACAAACTAAACCACCTGCAATATTGGCCACTTCGCTGGTTAATTGCATATTTTTTGTAATGGCGTATACCATTGAAGCCACAGCAATAACAGTATCTCCAGCACCGCTTACATCTGCAATGTTTCGAACATGAGTAGGAATAATGTTCGAAGTGTTATCGTCTTGATAAAAAACTCCTTTTTCTGATAATGTAATAAATGAAATTTTATTATGTAGTTTTTGGTGTAATTGAAAATGTACATCTTGTAATAAATTTAAATTTACTTCATCGAACAACATATTTAATCCTTCTTTTACTTCAATTAAATTAGGTTTAAAAATATCTACATTTTTGTATGAGAAGAAATTTTTTCTTTTAGGATCAACTGTAGTGATTATATTTTTTTCTTTACACCATACAATTGTTTGTTCAATTATTTTTTGGGTAAGTACACCTTTATTATAATCTTGAAAGATGATGACATGAGGATTTTCGGTATCAATATATTTTTTAATATTAGCAAGAAGATTTAGCTCCAAGTTTTCATCAATATCAGTTGAAATTTCTGCATCCAACCGCATCATTTGTTGATTACGACTGATGATACGAGTTTTATTTGTAGTAATTCTATCGCTACTGTTGATGATGTAATTAGAATTTATTTTTTGTTTTTCTAAAAGTTCAAGAAGTTTTTCCCCTTCACTATCTTTTCCAATTACAGAAATTAAAGTTGTTTGTGCATGAAGTGCAACAAGGTTTAAAGCCACGTTTGCAGCACCCCCTAAACGGAATTCATTTTTTTGTAAAGCAACAATAGGTACAGGTGCTTCAGGAGAAATTCTTGATACACTTCCCCACCAATATGTATCTAACATCACATCTCCAATAACTGCAATTCGTATTTTTTCAAATTCACTAAATAGTTGTTGAATCATCATTCAATAGAATAAATATGTATCAAAAGTAGTATTAGATAAATTATGAAACTGTATTTGTTGTTTTAGGTTCATAAATTATTTTACACTAAAGGCGAGTGAAGACACACGCCAACAGCTTAGTATCAAAAGTAGTGTTAGATAAATTATGAAACTGTATTTGTTGCTTTGTTTCTGCTTACAAGTAAATAATATACTGGAATACCTATTAATGTGATAATTAAACCAGGCCAAGTGTAATTTGGTTTATAAATGATAAGCAAAATACAAAATGCTAATCCCATAATTATATACATTATTGGTAAAATGGGATAACCAAAAGCTTTGTATGGCCTTTCTGTATTGGGTTGTGTTTTTCTTAATATAAATATACCAACTATAGTTAAAATATAAAACATCACTACTACAAAAGAAATCATGTCTAATAAATCGCCATATTTTCCACTTAAACACCATAAACTTGCTGCAATACATTGAATCCATAAAGCTAATTGTGGTACTGATGCTTTATTTAATTTACCCACTTGTTTAAAAAATAATCCATCGTTAGCCATAGTATAATACACTCTTGCACCTGCTAATATTAATCCATTATTACAGCCAAAAGTTGAAATCATAATACAAATTGCAATGAATGTTGTTCCAAAAACAGGGAAAATTTTATTGGCTGCAGCAACTGCAACTCTATCATCAGTTGGGAAAGCTAATTCTTGTAAAGGCATTACATTTAAATACATCAAATTAGCTGAAACATAAATAATGGTTACGATTAATGTGCCTAATAATAAACTTAATCCTAAGTTTCGTTTAGGATTTTTCATTTCTGCTGCAATAAAAGTTACGTTGTTCCAAGCATCACTACTAAAAATACTACCAACCATAGCAGCAGCTATAGCACCTGCTAATGCACTACCTCCAATACCAATCCATTGAGCAGGTTGAAGAATTCCCTCAGCATTTTTAACACCCATATTTTGCATGGCAGATAAACCAGTTTTCATGTTTTCATTCCAAAAACTTTCTTTCACTAAAAAAAATCCAAAGATGATTAAGCCAAATAATGCCAAAAGTTTTGCTGATGTAAATAAGGTTTGAATCCATTTGGCTTCTTTAACACCTTTTGTATTTACAAAAGTTAAAAAGCTAATGATGGCAATGGCTACTAATTGACCAGAATAAATTTTTAATCCTCCCAAGCTAAATAAAAAATAACCGTTACCTAATTCGGGTACTAGATATGCTAAAAATTTTGAAAATGCTACACCAACAGCAGCAATTGTAGCAGTTTGAATTACAGTAAAAAAACTCCAACCATAAAGGAAACCAATTAAGGGATTGTAAGCTTCTTTTAAATAGACATACTGACCACCAGCTTTAGGGAACATGCCACATAACTCACCATAACTTAATGCAGCAACAAGAGTCATAAAACCTGTAATCACCCAAACTAAAATTAGCCAACCTGCACTACCGACATTTCTAGTAATATCTGCACTTACAATAAAAATTCCAGAACCAATCATGCTGCCTGCAACAATCATTGTTGCATCGAATAAACTTAATGTGGGTTTAAAAGAATTAGAGTTATTCATTTGCTGTTGTTAGTTGTGT
>JANPAT010000206.1:0-3327 GCA_031430075.1 Chitinophagaceae bacterium
AGCAAAACAAGTGAATGAAAAAGGCTTAAAAGCGAAGGCAGAATATACCATTACACCGGGTAGCGAACAAGTTCGTTATACTATTGAGCGTGATGGATTTTTAGAAATATTTGATAAAATGGGAGCAACTGTTTTTGCAAATGCTTGTGGGCCTTGTATAGGTATGTGGGATAGAGTTGGTGCAGAGAAAAAAGAACGCAACACTATTGTTCATTCATTCAATAGAAATTTTGCTAAACGTGCAGATGGTAATCCTAACACTATGGCATTTGTTGCAAGCCCAGAATTGGTAACAGCTTTAGCGATTGCAGGAGATTTAACTTTTAACCCTTTAACAGATTATTTAATCAACGAAAAAGGTGAAAAAGTAAAATTAGATGAACCAACCGGAATGGAATTACCAGAAAAAGGTTTTGCAGTTGAAGATGCAGGCTACCAAGCTCCTGCAGAAAATGGAACTAATATTTCTGTAATTGTTGATCCAAATTCTAGTCGATTACAATTATTAGAACCCTTTACAGCATGGGAAGGAACAGATTTAAGAGGAATGAAACTATTAATAAAAGCAAAGGGAAAATGTACTACAGATCATATTTCTATGGCAGGTCCTTGGCTAAAATTTAGAGGTCATTTAGACAATATTTCAAATAACATGTTAATTGGTGCAGTTAATTTCTTTAATGAAAATACTGATAATGTAAAAAATCAATTAACTGGCGAATATGGAACTGTTCCAAATACTCAAAGAGCATATAAAGCAGCAGGAGTAAGTACTTTAGTTGTAGGAGATGAAAATTATGGAGAAGGCTCATCTCGTGAACATGCTGCAATGGAACCAAGACATTTAGGAGTAAGAGCAGTTTTAGTAAAAAGTTTTGCTCGAATTCATGAAACTAATTTAAAAAAGCAAGGCATGCTAGCTTTAACCTTTAATGATAAAAATGATTACGATAAAATTCAAGAAGATGATACCATTGATATTCTTGGATTAACCACTTTTGCTCCCAATACACCATTAACCATTATTTTACATCATGCAGATGGGACTAAAGATGCAATTATAGTAAATCATACTTATAATGCACAACAAATTGAATGGTTTAAAGAGGGTGCAGCTTTGAATATTATTCGTAAACAAATCCTAGCATAATTTAAAAATTCTGTTATAAAAACAAGCTTCGTGTTTTTAATCCAATAGAACCCCTAATTAATGATTTACAAAATTCTTACCGTTTTAGCTTTAGCTACTTTTGAAATTTATGTTGCCATTCCAACTGGATTTGCATTTGGATTATCTCCTTGGATAATTTTTGCAGCAGCATTTTTTGGTGGTATTATTGGTGTTTTTGTTGCCACTTTTCTTGGCGAAAAAATTGAGTTGTTCATTGCAAAATTTCGAAAACCAAAAACTATAGATCAAATTAAGGAACCCAACTTTGCACATAAAATTTGGAACAAATTTGGCATAATAGGCTTAGGTTTTTTTGGAACAATGACAGTAGGTGCACCTGTAAGTATTGCTGTTGGTGTTGGCTTTAATGTAAACATGCATAAACTAGCAGCATGGTGTTGTTTAGGTGTATTAGTAAGGTGTACAATTTTTACCTTAATTGGTCATTATGGAATGAAGCTTTTTTAAATTTATATATGAATAAACTATTTGATACAACTATAGGTAAATTAAGAATAATTGGATTTGGCGAAGCAATTTCGTGGTTATTATTATTGGGCTTTGCCATGCCACTAAAATACATTTGGCATGAACCCATTTATGTGAAATTTGTTGGTTGGATACATGGACTTTTATTTATTTGTTACATTACTTTAGCCATTATAGTAAAACAAAAATATTGTTGGTCTTATAAAAAACTATTCCTTGCATTTATAGCAGCTTTTTTACCTTTTGGAACTTTTGTTTTTGATAAACAGCTTAAATTAGATATAAAAAACTCAACTCATCCTACTTTGTAATTTTCAAGATCACTATATTGTCTCAATAAAATTTTGAACTAAAATATTTTGAATAAGTTACAGTATATTTATCAAAATAAAATATGAACTAATTGAACTATATGCCAAATTCCATTTTAATAATAGATGATGAAAGATCCATTCGAAGTGTTTTAAAAGATATCTTAACAAATGAAGGTTACAAAGTTGACGAAGCTGCTGATGGTGAAGAAGGATTAGCAAAATTTTCTAAATTAAATTTTGATGTAGTTATTTGTGATATTAAAATGCCAAAAATGGATGGTATCGAATTTTTATTAAAAGCCTATGATATTAATAGTGACATACCAATCATTATTTTAAGTGGACATGGAAATATTGAAACTGCTGTAGAAGCAGTAAAAAAAGGTGCATTTGATTTTATTTCAAAACCGCCAGACTTAAACAGATTATTAATTACAATCAGAAATGCATTAGATAAAACAGTTTTAGTAAAAGAAACTAAATTTTTAAAAAGAAGGGTAAATAAAGTAGATGAAATGATTGGCGAAAGCAAGGCCATTAATCAAATTAAAGAAACCATAGAAAAAGTTGCACCAACTGATGCAAGGATTTTAATAACCGGTGATAATGGAAGTGGTAAAGAATTAGTTGCAAAATGGGTTCATGAAAAGAGTAATAGAAATTCAGCATTATTAGTTGAAGTAAATTGTGCAGCAATTCCTTCAGAATTAATAGAAAGTGAATTATTTGGTCACGAAAAAGGTTCATTTACATCAGCAATTAAACAACGCATTGGTAAGTTTGAGCAAGCATCGGGAGGCACTTTGTTTTTAGATGAAATTGGCGATATGAGTTTAGATGCACAAGCAAAAGTTTTACGTGCTTTGCAAGAGGGAAAAATTACAAGAGTTGGTGGTGAAAAAGAAATTAATGTAGACGTTAGAGTAATCGCTGCAACAAATAAAAATTTACTACAAGAAGTTGATGATAAAAAATTCAGGCTCGATTTATATCATCGGTTAAGTGTAATTAAAATTCATGTTCCATCTTTAAATGAAAGAGTTGATGATATTCCACTTCTAGTAGATAAATTTTTGTCAGATATAGCATCCGACTATGGTCAATCAAAAAAAATAATTGAAAAAGAAGCTTTAGAATTATTATACAAACATGAATGGACAGGTAATATTAGAGAATTGAGAAATGTAATTGAAAGGTTAGTAATATTATCTGGAAAGAGTATTACAGCTAAAGATGTAAAAACTTTTTTATAATTTATAAAAAACACTTTTTCTACATACTTCAATTCCCTTACTTTTGCAGCAAATGGAGGGTATAGCTCAGTAGGTTAGAGCGACAGATTGTGGTTCTGTA
>JANPAT010000207.1:0-4099 GCA_031430075.1 Chitinophagaceae bacterium
GCAACAAAAACACAACGATAGCAAAGAATACAACGCGTCATGTGTAATTGAATATAATCGCCTAAGTCAACTTTTTCAAAAGTTCTTCTTTTAAATTCGTAACGAGTAGTTGCTTCTCCATGACCATAACTTAAATCTTGCAAATCACATTCGCCAGCTTGATCACAAACTGGACAATCTAATGGATGATTAATTAATAAAAATTCAACAACTCCTTCACGAGCTTCTAAAACTCTTTGTGAAGTAATGTTTTTTACTTCCATTCCATCCATTACAGTGGTTCTACAACTTGCCATAAGTTTTGGCATTGGACGTGGATCTTTTTCTGATCCTTTTGCAACTTCAACCAAGCATGTTCTACACTTGCCACCACTATCTTTTAATTTGCTATAGTAACACATGGCAGGTGGAGTAACATCTCCTCCAATTTTTCGAGCAGCATTCAATATTGTAGTTCCTGATGGAACTTCAATTGTAATGTTGTCGATAGTTATTTTAAATAAATCACTCATAAAGTCAAAAGTTAAAAGTCAAAAACAAAAAGCTATTTACCTTCTTGTTTTAAACCTTTTAATTTTATAATTGATGCTGCTAAAATTTTTGATATTTCATCAGCTTCTTTCAATATTTTTTCCAATTCCAAATACTTTTCTAAAAACCCATCTCGTAATAAACAAATCCAATACTTTGTTTCATTGCAAGATTTCAATGCAATCTCATAATATCTTTTAAACTCAATTCTCGTAGAACTATTTTTTGCTTCAATTACATTCGCACCAACCGAGGTTGCTGAACGCATTAATTGTTTTACAATAACCAAACTTAAAGTATCCCATTTCTTATTTTTAAGAAATAAAACCATAGAAAGTGAAAAATGATAACATCTATTTTTAATCTCATGTTCCATTACACTTTTTGGTTTTGACTTTTCAATTTTAACTTAATACTGGTACATGTATTTCATCAGCATAATGTGCTAATCCAAAATTTCTAATTTGTGCTTCAGCAGGATCAGTAATATGCCATTCAAACTCATCTCTAAAATGTCTTATAGCAGCTGCAACAGGCCATGCTGCTGCTTCTCCTAATGGACAAATTGTATTGCCATCAATTTTTCTTTGAACATCCCACAACAAATCAATATCACTCATCTTTGCTTTACCATATTCAATATTCATCAATATTTTTTCCATCCATCCTGTGCCTTCTCTACAAGGTGAACATTGTCCACAACTTTCATGACGATAAAATCTTGCTAAAGTCATGGTATGTTTAACAATACATTGGTCTTCATCTAAAACAATAAATCCACCACTACCCATCATGCTACCACTTATAAAACCACCATCTGATAAACTCTCATAGTTCATTAATCTGCTTTCGCCTTTTGCAGTTTTCAATAATAAGTTTGCTGGAAGAATAGGAACAGAAGATCCACCAGGAATACAAGCTTTTAATTTTTTTCCATTTGCAATTCCCCCACAAAATTCGTCACTATAAATAAATTCTTCAACACTAATAGTCATGTCAATTTCATAAACACCTGGTTTATTAATATTACCACATGCAGAAATTAATTTTGTTCCTGTACTCTTTCCTATTCCAATTTGTGAATAAGCATTACCACCATTATTGACGATTGGAACTACAGCAGCAATAGTTTCAACATTGTTTACAACTGTAGGTCTTTGCCACAAGCCTTGTACAGCAGGAAATGGCGGTTTTAATCTTGGATTTCCTCTTTTGCCTTCTAAGCTTTCAATTAAAGCAGTTTCTTCTCCACATATATAAGCACCAGCACCACGATGAACATAAATATTACAATCGAATCCTGTTCCTAAAATATTTTTTCCTAACCAACCATTTGCTTTAGCTTCTTCAATTGCTTGTTCAAGAATATCAACTATCCAAGCATATTCACCTCGTATATAAATGTAAGAATCGGTACTGCCTAATGCGTAAGAGCTGACAATCATTCCTTCAATTAATAAATGTGGAATAAATTCCATTAGATATCTATCCTTGAATGTTCCTGGTTCGCTTTCATCTGCATTAACTACTAAATGTCTTGGAACTCCTTCTGGCTTGGCAATAAAACTCCATTTTAATCCAGTAGGGAAACCTGCACCCCCTCTACCTCTTAATCCACTGGCTTTAACCTCCTCAACAATAGCTTCTGGAGACAAAGTTTTTAATGCTTTTTCCACACTTCTATAACCTCCTTCTTTATGATAAGTATCATAAAAACGAATGCCTTCAATATGTACTTTTTCTAATAATAATTTCACTCCCATACTAAATAAGTCAAAATTTAAAAGTCAAAACCCAAAAGATTTTTACTTTTTATTATTAATTCCTTTTTATTGCTTGTCTTGCAAATAAAATCCAACGATTTCCTTTTCTCTGCCACACTTCTAAAACTTTTAAAAAATAAGTTCCATTTTTTCCATTTAAGTAAACATCGATAGTTGCATTAAATCTTACACTTGCTAATTTTCCATTCATTGAAACAGTTAAACTATCTTCTTGTATACTGTTATACTTTAAATAAGCAGATTCAATATTTTTCATCATTTCAGCTTTAGTTTCAACCCAACCATTACTATGCCCATAACTTAAAGCTTTATCAGTTTGTTGGTTGATAGAAACAATATTCTTTTTTACTAAAGCTTGATGAAACTCTTTAACTGTTTTTACCAACTTTTCTTCATCAGTTTGTGCAATAACACTTACTGATAAAAATGAAAAAAATATGATAAAGAACTTTTTCAATTAATTAGTTTTTGATTTGCACTCTTCAATTATTGCATCAACTCTTTCTTTAGTTAAATGCTCTCTATAATGTTTTCCCAATTGCATCATAGGTGCATAACCACAAGCACCTAAACATTCTACTGTTTTTAAGGTGAAAATTCCATCTGTTGTTGTTTCATTTACACCAATGCTTAATTTTTCTTTGATGTATGAAATGATGTCATCACTTCCTCTTAACATACATGGACCAGTTTGACAAACTTCAAACATATACTTTCCAACAGGTTTGGTATTGTACATGCTATAAAAAGTTGCCACTTCATAAACTTCAATGGGCTCAATTTTTAAAAGACTTGCTACATAATCCATAGTTTCTGTACTTAGCCAACCACCAAAACTATTTTGGGCTAAATGTAATACTGGTAACAAAGCACTCTTTGCTTTATCTGCAGGATAATGCGATACTAATCTTTCAAATTCTTTTTGTTGTTCTTCGTTAAATTTCACCTCAATTTATTTATAATTCAACATTAATTATGCGTCCATTTCTCCAGCAATCAAATTCAAACTGCTCATAGTAATTATAGCATCGCTTAACATTCCACCTTGTGTTAATTCACTATACGCTTGATAATAAATAAAACATGGTCGTCTGAAATGCAAACGATAAGGACATCTACCTCCATCACTAATTAAATAAAAACCTAACTCTCCATTAGCTGCTTCAATTGAATGATACAATTCTCCAACAGGAATTTCAGTTTCTCCCATAATAATTTTAAAGTGCCATATCAATGCTTCCATTTTTGTGTATACATCTTTTTTCTCTGGCAAATAATAAGCAGGACAGTCAGCATGATACACTTCTGCTTCTGCACCTTTAAATGCTTGTACTTTTCTATATGCTTGTTCAATAATTGAAAGAGATTGCCAAACTTCTTCTCCTCTAACTAAAAATCTATCATAGTTATCTCCAGTTGTTCCAACTGGTACATAAAAATCAAAATCTTGATAACTTGAATATGGAGCATGAACACGAACATCATAATCTACACCACTTGCTCTTAAATTTGGGCCAGTAAAACCATAATTCAAAGCACGTTCGGCACTTATTGCACCAGTGTTTTTTGTACGATCCATAAAGATTCGGTTTCGTTTAAATAAATTTTCAAACTCTTTCCAAACCCCTGGAAATTCTTTTAAAAATTTTTCGAGTTTCTCAAACGCTGTATTTGTGAAATTCCTTTCAAAGCCGCCAATACGCCCAATATTAGTAGTAAGGCGGGACCCACATACTTCTTCATATATTTCGTAAATTAATTCTCTGTATTGCATTACATACAAA
>JANPAT010000208.1:0-3730 GCA_031430075.1 Chitinophagaceae bacterium
ATTTTATTGAAGAAAATCAGTTGAACACTTTATTCAACCATGTTGAGTTTACAAATAGTTGGACCCACCAAACCCAAAAAATGGTTTTGGTATTATTTTATGCAACTGGTATGCGGTTGAGTGAATTAATTAATTTAAAAATTAACCAACTCGATTTTTCGAACAAACAATTAAAAGTTTATGGAAAAGGAAATAAAGAAAGAATCATTCCTTTGGGAGAAGATGTGATTGCTGCTTTAAAAGAGTTTAATAATAACAACCCAACTGAGAATAAAGATTTTGTTTTTGTAACTGTAAAAGGCAAACAATTGAACCCAAGATATGTTTATGGATTTGTAAAAAAAAAATTAGCATTAATTACTACTGTTAAGAAAAAAAGTCCACATGTGTTAAGGCATAGTTTTGCAACTCATTTAATGAATAATGGTGCAGAAATTAATGCAGTAAAAGAGCTATTAGGACACAGTAGTTTAGCTGCAACACAAGTGTATACACACAACAGCATAGATAAATTAAAAGAAGTATTTAAAAAAGCACATCCTAAGGCATAAAAACTAACTATTTCAATTACATTATTTAACAAAATAGTATTGGCTATTTCAGATTAATTAACTACATTAGTATTCATAAATAAACCCCACTTATGTAACAACACTACTTATAAATTTAGTATTTATTATTTCACCTTAAAAAAGACAATTATGACAGTAAACATTCAGTCAGTTCATTTTGATGCAGATGCAAAACTTTTAGATTACGTAAATAAAAAAATTCAAAAAATTAACCAATTTCATGACAAAATAATTAAGGTAGACGTGTATCTGAAGTTAGATAATGTTGTTCACCATATAAAAGATAAAGTTGTTGAAATTAGAATTCATATTCCAAAACATGAGTTGTTTGTAAAGGCTTCAACAAAGTCGTTCGAAGAATCATTTGACAGTGCCTTGGATTCAGCAATTAATCAAATTAAACGAAAAAAAGAAAAACTTATAGCCTAATAAAAAGCCCTCAATTTTTTGAGGGCTTTTTATTAGAATTTATCGAGTTCCTGAATTACTCTACTTATAGGCAATCCCATCCCATTATAAAAATCACCAGTAATTTTTTTAATACCAACAACACCAATCCATTCTTGTATAGCATAGCTTCCAGCCTTATCGTAGGGTTTATATTCATCTACATAGAATTCAATTTGTTCTAGAGTGAGTTTGTGAAATTCAACTTCAGTTGTTTCAGAAAAACAAATTTTAATTTCATCTTTTAATAAAACTACCCCTGTAATTACTTGATGCGTTTTATTGGAAAGTAATAACAGAGAGCTAATGGCTTCTTCTCTATTTTGAGGTTTGCCTAATATTTTATTATCAAGAATAACAATGGTGTCAGCAGCAATAATGATTTTATTTTTATCAGAAACCATTTGCTGCACTGCTTTTGCTTTTTCGTTTGCTATATAAATTGGCACTTCATTAAACGAAATATTATCTGGAAAATTTTCTTCTGTATAGGCAACTATAATAGAAAATTTTATATTGGCCCATTCGAGTAATTGTTTTCTTCGTGGTGATTGAGAAGCTAATATTATAGATTCCATTCTAGTTATTTATTTTAGATAATATGCAAAAAATAACATGGATAAAATACCATACAACATTACCCATTTAACTTTTTTACTCAGTGCTGAAAATTCATTATTGGTATTTGCTTTTATTAATTTTTTCTGAATTGAAACTAGTGGCCAAATTAAAAAAACAAAAGCATAAATAATGCTAAACCACCAGCCAAAACTTACTACATAAGCCTGAGCAATGATTAGCAAAGCAATGATAACTATAAGCCAAACTGTTATAAACACTTTAGTGGCATTAATACCTAAAACTATGGGCATAGTTTTGCAGGCATTTTGCCTATCTCCATCAATATCTTCAATATCTTTTATCACTTCTCGAATTAAAGAAATGATGAATGAAAAAGTGGCGTATAAAATTCCTAGTCGAAAAATTTTGTAATAATTTTCCAAACTAAAAAATCTGTATTTAATTAATTCAAAATATTCAGGTAATACTAACACTAATATAACCCATGCAGTAAGTAAAGAAATTATAACATTGCCAATAATAAATTTTTTCTTAAGCGAAGCAGAGTATATAAACAAGAGTATTACTGCTATTGAATTTAAAATTCCAATCCAAATAAAATTAATACTCAGAGCAACAAAAAAACTTAATCCAATTCCAAAAGCACTTAAAACCAAATGCCAGAATATAGCCCATCGACGATTGATAAATTGATTTATAATTACTTTATTTGGCTTATTAATTACATCAATATTTACATCAAAATAATCATTAATAATATTTCCAGCACCAGCTATACAAATAGAAGCCAGTATAATTAGAAACAAATTAAAGCCATTAATTTTTGGTTCAATTGAAATTGAAATTAAGTTATGCTCAATAATACAATAATGAAATAAAAGCTGAGTAATAGCTATAAACATTAAGTTGGGCCAACGCAATAGTTGCAAAAAAGCAATAATTTTTTTCACAATTTAATTATTGAATTAATAAGCCTCCATTGAGGAGGCTCATTAATAATTTTTATGACCAAATTATTTAATTACATAAATACCTGTTGCTTGAATTATAATTTCTTGCTTTGGTTCTTTTATTGCATCAATTTCTTCTTGAGATTTTTTTGCATCCTCTGCATAATGTTTCAACATTTCCACACTAGTTACTTTATTTTCTGCAGTACCTCTTATTGCAATAGTTTTTCCTTTCATATCTAAAGGCACTAAAAATTTATGGTCTTTCATTTTAACCATAATAGTTTTACCATCAGCTTTTACTTTTAACCAACAACCTTCTGCAGCACAAACTTCTGCAACTTCAGCTTCAACAACTACATCCATTTTCTTTTCATTGCCTAGTTTTTCTGCTAAATCAGTTAACTTTATAGCTCCTTCTATTGATGTTTTTTCGCCAAATGTCATTCCTGCATTTGCTGGGCCTTTAGGAGGTTGTGCGATTAAAACTCCACTAAATAAAATGGTAGCAATTAAGCCGTATATTTTTTTCATAATTTCAATTTGTACAAATGTAATGAAGAAAATTATTTTTATTTTTTTTTGTATAGTATGAAACTACAATTGGTTAAATAAATTAAATTAGCCATCTTATATTTGCAACTATTAAAACCAAAATTTCACTTCATTTATTAATACTATTTCAAAACATTTTTTATGGCTAATGCAAACATTCAACAATTATTAGGCGATAAGGCAGACTATCTTTTAACCCATCAATGTAAAACAATTGATAAATCTCAGTTGCATTTACCAGGTTCAGATTTTGTTGATAGAATATTTATTAATAGCGACAGAAATGTAAGTGTACTCAGAAATTTACAAGCCATGTACGGTACTGGAAGATTAGCTAATACAGGTTATTTGTCTATCTTACCAGTTGACCAAGGTATTGAACATAGTGCAGGTGCTTCTTTTGCAAAAAATCCAATTTATTTTGATCCAGAAAACATTATCAACCTTGCTATAGAAGGTGGCTGTAATGCTGTAGCTACAACATTTGGAGGTTTAGGATTTTTATCAAGAAAATATGCTCATAAAATTCCTTTGATTATAAAAATTAATCATAACGAATTTTTAACTTATCCTAATAAGTTCGACCAAATTATGTTTGCATCATTAAAAGCAAGTTGGAACCTT
>JANPAT010000209.1:0-1998 GCA_031430075.1 Chitinophagaceae bacterium
CACGCAGGCACGTGCGAAGATATTTTGAAAGAAGAATTTATTGCAGAACATTCAACGCCTGATATTGTGGTGGTTGATCCGCCGCGTGCCGGTTTGCATGAAAAAGTAGTGAATGTTTTATTGCAGGCTGCACCGAAGAAAATTGTGTATGTAAGCTGCAATCCTGCCACGCAGGCACGGGATGTATTGTTGTTTTCAGAAAAATATAAAGTTACAAAATGCCAGCCGGTCGATATGTTTCCGCATACTTTTCACATTGAAAATGTGGTGTTGCTGAAATTGATTTAACAATTAAACCAGCTCAACTTTAGATAAAAAACGGTAATGTGGTCAAAAATGGAGCTTTTTTCGGATAAGAAATGGTGCTAATTTTACTTATCCATTTGAACAGGAAGTAGGCTCTGTTGGAGAACAACCTAGCAGCGATAGAATGGCTGTTTATACGAAGGATGGCAGACAGTAATGTTTGCCATTTTCTATTACATCGGTAAACTTTATAGCTAAGAAAACTCATTGCGGATTATTTTTAAAATGCAGATACCATTTAATAAAATTCTTCTTTGCTTCAAATCTTAAACCTCGATGAAGCGTCAGTTTTTCTTTTAGATGCGTAAAGTAATTTTCTAATCTATTTGTCGTGTAAGGTATTTCGGTATCGTCTAAATACGAGAACATATCTGGTATTGCATTGATGATTAAACTACAAGCTGCGTGTAGTTTTGAGTGCGTGTACCAATATCTTTTAGTTTCTTTTTTATAAGATTGTTCGTTGATAAAAAGCATGTTTTTATCGTACCATATTTTAAATGATACTAACCAGTATGCACTTTGCTCTAAAGTTTTAATTGATGTTATTTTATGTGATAATCTAAGCAACTCTTGAGCTTGTGTGGTTTTAGGCTGAGTGCTTAAATAATTGCGTGTTTGGCGTTTTATATGTACTAAACAGCGTTGTATAATAGCTTGTGGAAATGCCTTTCTAATTGCCTTCAAAATTGCTTTATGTCCATCGCAAGTAACACTATAAACATCAACACCTAACTTCTTAAGATTTTCTAAATCTTCTTTAATTTCTTTATACTTTTCTTGATTCGTTTCACGATACAATTGAACATATCTTATGTCATGATCATAATACAATATCAAACACAAACCATTCGCAAAATAACTACCATCTATGAGCAGATGAACTCTCTGTTTACTTCGTATCGCAACTGTTGGTGCTGATTTTAAATACTGGTTAAATAATCGCTGAATACTACTTTGAGACATACCACTATCTCTAATCAGATACTTATAAACTTGTCTTTCAATTATCCATTTCTTAAACCAGACAAACTGATTGTTGAGTTTTACGCCATTATTTTTAATCGTAAAGTATGCACTGCAATTAGTGCATTGATAACGTTGTTTGCCATTACGAACTCCTTTTTTGTGAAAAGAATTAGAGCCGCAAACGTGGCATTTTTTTTTGCTTTTTCATCATGAAAGATAATATCATTGAAACCACTTTCAATGATATGGCTCAAAACTACCGTAGTTATTGATACAAACCACTATTCTTTGCTCCATTTTTGACCACATTGTCTTTTTTATTAAATCAACTTGTGCTTGATGATTAAAGTAATTAATCTGAAAAGGTGATTTGTCTTAAATTTATTTTTTAAATTAAATTAAATGGTAATGAGAAAGTGAAAAATGAAATTATATTTTATTTTCTGGTGGCATACCAAACTCCGTTGTTGCCCGCTGCAGTTAGTGTTCCCGAGATACTGTCATTTGTAATGGCAGTTCCGGAAAATTGGTCGCCGTTGTTAAAATTTAATGTAACTGTACGGGCATTAGCATTCCAGTTTCCTGCAATAGTATCAAAATTTCTGTAATTGTAAATAGTTTGATTCTGTTTGAAATATAATTCAGATTCAGCATAGAAGTTAAAAGTATTATTATTCTTGTAGTGCAGATTCCATCGAGTTTCATTTAATTGAATAGTTGAAG
>JANPAT010000210.1:0-9187 GCA_031430075.1 Chitinophagaceae bacterium
CTATCTAATCCTATGCCATAATCAAATCCAAGCAATCCAAACATAGGTAAAAAGAAACGCATTCCTACACCAACCGATCTTCTTAGTTTAAATGGATTGTATTCTTTCATACTATACCAACCGTTTGCAGCTTCTATAAAACCTACTGCATATATAGTGCTACTTGGGTTTAAACTTAATGGGTAGCGTAACTCTAAAACATATTTGTTAAATATTGTAAAATATTCACTTGCTCCTGTTTGTTCTGGATTAATGCTAGGGTTAGAAGTTTGATAAACAGGATATCCTCTATGTGCTATTATATCATATCCCAACAAAGCAAATTGATTGGTTAAACCTGCATCTCCAACTTGAAAACGTTCAAAAGGGGAGATATTTAATTGATTATTATATCTGCCTAAAAAACCAAATTTTGCTGCAGCTTTTAAAACCAGTTGTTTATTATCCTCACCAACTGCTTTAGTTAAAGGAATATACCATTCTGCATTAAAACGAGTTTTGTAATATTCTATCCATTTATAAGGATTATCTTGCTTTACAATACTTTTATCAAATAAAGAATAAGGGGGAGTTGCTTGCACACTTAATAAAAAACTAGAACCGCTTCTTGGAAACATGGGTTGATCTATTGAAGATCTTTGTATTGCAGCTTTAATACTTAAGTTGTGAGAGAATCCATTATTAAATCCAGGAAGGTTTGCCCTATCTATATAATAGTTTTTAAGCTTGTATCGAGCAAAATTTATACCTATTGAAAGTGAGAAATAATCATCTGGCCATTTTAGCTGTTTGCCTAAGCTTACACCACCACCAGTGGTTTGAATGTATGAATTATTAGCAGCATCGCTAGTGTGAGTTCTGGTAATTGGATCGAATGCATTTGAAAACTTAGTATCGTAAAAAGAAATAGAGAATTGATTCCTTTTTTTACCCCCTAGCCAAGGTTCGGTAAATGAAAAATTATAACTACGAAAAGCTCTTCCATTACTTTGAATTCTAAAACTTAGTTTTTGTCCATCGCCCATGGGTAAAGGATCCCAAGCATCTTTATGAAATAATCTTTTGATGGAGAAATTATTGAAACTAATGCCTAGTGTTCCTGTTAGTCCAATATTTCCACCCCATCCAGCACTAAGTTCTAACTGGTCGCTACTTTTTTCTTCAACTTGCCAATTAACATTTACAGTTCCATCATCTGGATTAGGAACAATGTTTGGAGTAATTTTTTCTGGATTGAAAAAGTTTAATTGAGACAACTCTCTTATCGAACGCATCACATCACTACGAACAAATTTTTCACCAGGCAAGGTTCTTAACTCTCTTCTAATAACATGTTCTTTGGTTTTATCGTTGCCAGTAATTTTTACTTCTTTCCAAGTAGCTTGAGGGCCTTCGAACAATCTGATTTCATGATCAATGGTATCGCTATAAACTGCAGTTTCGATTGCCTCACTTCTAAAAAATAAATATCCATCATCCATAAATAATCCACTGATATCACCACCCTCAGGCGGACCACCACCTTTTCCTAATTTTTTATTTAAGGTTTCTAAACTATAAATATCACCCTTTTTTATACCGAGTATTACAGTTAAAATAGAATCATTGTATTTTATATTTCCTTTCCAAGTAATGTTGCCGAAATAGTATTTTTTACCTTCGTTAATTTTAATATCAATGTTTTTATCGCCAGCTGTATTGTAATACAATGTGTCTTTTTCAATAACAGCATCTCTGTGTCCAATGCTATTATAAAATTGTATAATTTTCTCTTTATCGTCAATATATTTTTTTGCATCAAACTTGGCTCCTGAAAATAACTTTATTCTAACATAGGGGTCTAAAACTTTTTTAGTTAAGCTATATGTTAAATAACCTTTATCCTGTAAATAATCATTAAAAGTGTATAGTGTAGATTTGATAAAACCACCTTTGTTTTTTGGAGGATAGAGTGTTAAACGTGCTTTTTCTTTAGTATCCTTCATTTTCTTCTTAAGCTTAATAGCATCTATGAACTCATTGCCTTCAAAAGCTATATTATCTATCTTAACTTTTCTGCCTTTATCAACAATAAAATGTAAGGCAATAGCATTGGCAATGGCGGTATCCTTAACTTCTTGAATGAGAACTGTGCAACGTTCATATCCTTTTTCCGAATAGAATTTTTTAATAATTTCAATCGCATTTTGCTTACTGTTTTCTGTTACAATTCTTCCTTTTATTAAACCAACTTTACCCATTAAGTCATCTGCCTGACCCTTTGAAATACCTATGAAGTTAAAATTAGATAATCTTGCTCGTTCAGTTACAGCAATTTCAATATCAATATCTGAACCCACTAAATTGGTTATATAAATTTCTACATTGCTGAAATAGTTCTGAGCCCAAAGTTTAGTAATTGCTTTACTAAAATTATCGCCTCCAGGAATGGCTACTTCATCACCAACTGAAAGGTTGGCAATAGATGTTAGTAAGGTTTCATCAAAATATTGATTACCAGAAACGGCAATTTTGCGAATTTTATATTTTTTGGTTTGCTTTTGGCTAAATATATTGAGCAAATCCACATTTAATGCAGTTACCTCTTTTGTAGTATCTTGAGAAAAACCAATTGAACTAACACCAACAGAAAAAATTACTAGCAAAAAATAATTGTAAAACTTATACATTCAGTTTTGTTTTTTTATTGCCTTTTTATGGCAAAATGATAACTACTTTAAAAAAGTGTAGCAAAATAAAGGGAATATTAAAAAGACAAACGAAAAGTAGCTTTAATATTGAGTTAAAAAGAGTTATTTTACCATTTTTGAAGAAATATTTGAGATTTTATGTTTTCAGAACCACAAATTCAACAGTTACATCAGGATACTCGAAATTGGTTACAAGAATTCGATTCTTTGAATTTCGATGCTATTCATCTTGAAAAAGTAGAGGTATTAAAAGCAGTTATTCGATTTCATGAATATCAATATTATGTTTTAAGTGAACCAACTATTAGTGATTTTGATTTTGACAGATTGTTTAAGTTACTCGAAAAAATAGAACAGCATCATCCAAAATATAAAACACTTGACTCTCCTACACAAAGAATTTCAAATAGTTTAAATGAAGGCTTCGAAACAGTACAGCATTTAGTGCCCATGCTTAGCTTGGCCAATAGTTATAATGCAGAAGATTTAATTGATTTTGATAGAAAAGCAAAAGAAGCTAGTGGATTAACTGAAATAGAATATTGTGTTGAACCCAAATTTGATGGTGCAAGCATTAGTTTAATTTATGAACACAACCAATTAATAAGAGCAACCACAAGAGGAGATGGCGTTGCTGGAGATGATATTACAACCAATATTAAGCAAATTAGATCCATTCCTTTAAATGCCCTTTTCAGTGATTATGGAATTGAGCAAATTGAAATTAGAGGCGAAGTAATTATGACTAAATCTTCTTTTGAAAAATATAATGAAAGGCTTACTCAACAAGGCTTGGCTAATGTTGCTAACCCAAGAAATACAGCTAGTGGAAGTTTAAGAATTAAAGACCCCAATGAAGTGGCCCAAAGAAATTTAGATGCTTTTTTATACCACGTTAGTTACATACAAAAGTCAAAAGTAGAAAGGCAAAACCTAAAACATATTAACGAGAAACAAGAAACGAGTAACAAAATAAAAACGCACTCTGCTCAACTTAAAATGCTTTGGGATTGTGGTTTTCGTTCTCCTGAAAAAGAAAAAAAAGTAGTTATTGGTATTGATAAAGTAATTGATTATGTAAATGAATTTGAAATAAAAAGAGATGAATTGCCTTACGAAATTGATGGTATGGTAATTAAAGTAAACAACTTGCATTTGCAAGAGAAATTGGGTATGACTTCTCATCATCCTCGTTGGGCAATTGCTTATAAATTTAAAGCAAGGCAGGCCACTACAAAGCTTATTGCTGTTGAGTTTCAAGTAGGAAGAACTGGGGCTGTAACACCAGTTGCAAAATTAACTCCTGTTTATTTAGGAGGCGTTACGGTAAGCAGCATATCCATTCACAATGAAGATTATATTAAAGAAAAAGGTTTAAAAATTGGCGACACTGTTTTGATAGAAAGAGCTGGAGATGTTATTCCTCAAATTGTACATTCAATACCTGAACAAAGAAATAGAAGTGAAACTGCTATTGAGTTTCCAAAAGATTGCCCAGTTTGTAAAAGTGAATTGTTTAAAGAGGAGGGTGAAGCCGTTTGGCGTTGTATTAATATAGAATGTGAAGCACAGGTTGTTGAACGAATGATACACTTTGTGAGTAAAGATGCAATGGACATTAAAAGTTTTGGAGATGCTAATGTTCGTAAGTTTTATGAACAAAAATTATTAAAAGATATTCCAAATATTTATACTCTAGATTACGACGCCATTGGAATTTTAGAAGGCTTTGGAAAAAAATCTGTCGATAAATTAAAAGAAGCTATTGAATCTAGTAAACAACAACCTTTGCACAGATTAATTTATGGTTTAGGAATAAGATTTGTTGGAGAAACTACAGCAAAAACATTAGCAAATGCAGTAGATCATATTCTCGACTTTAAAAATAAAACCGAAGAAGAGTTGCAATTATTAGATGATGTTGGTGTTAAAGTTGCAAAAAGCATTCTTCATTTTTTTAGTAATCAGCAGAATATAGAAATGTTGCAGCAACTTGAACAACTAGGTGTTCAAATGAAGAATAATAAAAAGCAATTTGTAGCTTCTGGAGAATTGGCAGGACAAACCTTTTTATTTACAGGAACACTAACTCAGCTAAAACGTAGTGATGCAGAGACTTTGGCTGAAGCTAAAGGGGGAATTATTGTTGGTGGTGTAAGCTCTAAATTAAATTATTTAGTTGTTGGTGAAGATGCTGGTAGCAAACTAGAAAAAGCAAAAAAAATAAATTCAATAAAAATAATTTCTGAAGCAGAGTTTGTACAACTTATAAAAGATTAATGTGCTGTTATCTTAAAACTTAAGGCAGTTATAGCTAGTGCTATTGCAAAAACAATTAATACTATTCCTGAAATTTTATTGATGATATGTAAATTATGTGGAGTAAGTTTTGGTCTTATTTTTCCGGCTAATAAAACTTTAGCAATATCTGTTATTAAAACAAAACCTAAGCAAACTGCATATACTGTTATTATGTAACGAATAGGATGCAATTGTCCCATCATTTGAGAATGAATATTAGCAGTAGTTGCCAACCAAAAAATAAATATACCAGGATTTAAAAGGTTCATAAAAAAACCCGATAAAAAAATACCTAACTGTTGCCTTTTACTAAAAACTTTTTCTTGTAATCCGCCATTACTATCCATCACAACCTTTTTAAAGAATAAAGTATAAATACCAATGATAAGCAAAAAAGCACCTCCAACTAATCCAATAATTAACTGATGTTTTATGGCTTGATTAAATAAACTTGATAAAAGATTGCAAACTATTATTATTAAAATATCAGCGACAGAAACACCTGCAACAAATAAAAAACCTCCCTTATGACCATGATTTAAGCTCTGTTTAATAATAGCAAAAATGATGGGTCCAATAGAAATGGCTAATAAAACGCCTAAGGTTAATCCGGTAATAATAGCTTCTATCATGCAATGGTTTGTGTTACAATATTAGTAAAGCTTTTCTAGAGTATTGATTTTGGATAATCGAAAAACCAAAATTCTTTTTTTGCCGATGTAAATTGATGCCAACTTTCTATATCAATTTTAATAGCAAATACAGCACAAGTTGGCATATTATCTATTCTGGTTTTTGTTAAGGAGTTAACAAAATCTGTTATACCTGGGTTATGAGAAAAAATTGCTGCAGAATCAAATTCATCATTCAGGGCTTGAATAGTAGTGTAAAAAATTTTTGGAGATGCATGATATAGTTCATCAATCTTTAAAATATCTTTTTCTTTTTTATCAAATGTATTTGCAAAATATTTTGCTGTAGTAAAAGCCCTTGTTGCAGTGCTAGAAACAAAAGTATCTATTGCAATATTTTTTTCTTTCAAACGCTTTGCCATTAAGGGTGCATCTTTATTTCCTCTATCATTTAAAGTTCGTTCAAAATCTGGAAGCAAGGGATTACTCCAATCGCTTTTAGCATGACGTATGATTAAAAGTTGTTTCATTGGGTTAAAAGTAAATCATTAACTATTTTATGTAACATAACTTTGTGAATATTTTTTATCTTTCGCTTCAACGTCTCCTTTCAAAGCACTTTGTGTGAAAGCCAAGGGACGTTGAGAATTCAATTCGCTCCTTACTTTGTTGCTGTTCTTCCCCAACAAAATCAATTGCAAAATCATACTAGGTAATCATCTCATTCAAATAAAAATTTTAATTAAAAACAATTGTGGAGTAATCTATACTATGTTTCTCGAAATTAAAAAACTTAGTTGGTGAAGAACGTCAACTAAAGCGAAGCTTGGAAGAAGGCGTTGTGGGGAAATAATACATACCATTGTTGTATGCAATATTTCGTCTTATTGGCATTATGAAAATATATAATTATTGAGCTTTTGTACTAAACATTACCACAACGTCCCTTTGCTAACTCACACAGCTTGAAAGGAGACGTTGTGGGGAAAGATTGCTTCAATGTCATGCCCCAATTGCCAAAACCTGATGGGCGAAGATTTATTTTGCAAAATCTCTAAGTATACCATCAATAGAAAGGTCTTCGTCAATTAAAGGCCAATGTATTCCATAACCAGAAGGGGAAATTTTGTACATCGCTCTTTCTATATCTGTTGCAGATTTAAGCCTACTAGATAACTTATCTAATGGAATTGTAAGTTCATTCCCATCAATATTTAGAATAATAAAATCTTGATTGAAACGAATTGTCTCTATTTTATGTGTAGCTATCATATTATCTTTTTAAAAAAATTATTCCATGAATCTATTAAAATATCAAAGTTTTGAAATATTATTTTCCGTACTTCTCGTTTATCTTTTGGTGACATATTATAACTATACTCTTCTTTAATATCCATCTCATCGGCTAATATCCAATATTTACATTCCATATCGCCTTTCTCTGCATGAATGTGAATTGGCTCTTTGTTTTCATTCGCATAAAAATAAAGTCTCCACCCTAAAATAAATAAAACTGTTGGCATACAACACAAAGTTAATAATTTTCATTCGTATTTTTATATGAAGTTTTTAGCCGAAAGCTTTATAAGCAAAGCAGATAAATTCTGATTCTCATATTTGGTCATAGGGTCGTCATTTTTTTTGCAACTCATGCAAAACTGTGGTTTGAGATAAAGGTTTGGCTTTATCTCATTGCCATCATCATCATCATATACTGAAAGTTTATCCATTGCGTGAAAGGAAATCATATTAGGTAATCATCTCATTCAAATAAAAATTTTAATTAAAAACAATTGTGGAGTAATCTATACCATGTTTCTCGAAATTAAAAAACTTAGTTGGTGAAGAACGTCAACTAAAGCGAAGCTTGAAAGAAGGCGTTGTGGGGAAAGAATACATACCATTGTTGTATGCAATATTTCGTCTAACTGGCATTATGCAAATATATAATTATTGAGCTTTTTTACTAAACATTACCACAACGTCCCTTTGCTAATTCACACAGCTTGAAAGGAGACGTTGTGGGGAAAGAGTGATGTGGCTGAGTTGTACAACAAAGGCTCAATGGTAGTATTTACAGTTTCTACACTTGGCAGGTTAGGTGCAGTGGGGTTAATTTTAGCACTCAACAAATCATTTAGTGTAAGCCTAAACACATTCATATTAGGTACAAAATTGCTATCAGTAAGTAAACCATTGTATCGAACTTTATACAATACTGCAGATCCATAATCGTTCAAATACCCTGTAGTTATTGCACTTTTGTTGATGTGCTGATAAATCTTGTCTAATTCAACCCTATCGGCAGTTTGTGCCATTGCTTTTGTGGTTATTAAAAAGCATAAAATTATTTTTTTAAAATTTTTCATTGTAATTTTTTTTAAAATTTATAGTCGAAACGACCGTTTGTAATTTCATAATTACCACAATCTCTTGTTTTCAATGTAAATTCAAATGTCCCCGAGAATATTCCATTAATAATATCTTTTCTTGATAGCACAACTTCTCCTGAGATACTTAAAAATGGATATGTTGAACCATTAAATTGACAATCAAAAGGCTTATTAAAGTCATTAAAAACAACTCTAACATTTTTGTTGAAAGTATCATTTATTAAATATCTACTTTTAGATAAAATTGAATCTAATCCAAATCCAACGGTTTTCTTTCCATTATCATATCTACAAGCCAGTGCAAATTGCCCATTTGGTGAGGTATCAAAATAACCTTCTAGGGGGGGGGCAACCCAAGCAACTGCTATTAGGCGTTACTGCCTTACCATTAACCAAGCAACCAAAGGTGTTTGCACCAGTTTGGGTTATGGGGGGTAGTTTGGCTAGTTCTGCATCAATGCCATCTGTTTTTTTGCAGCACATTGTAAAGGCAAGTGCCAATAAAATAATTAAGTACTGTTTCATAAAGTGTGATTTTGTGGTGAGGAGATAAGTGGTTGTGTTCTTAGCCTCACCCCAACCCTCTCCAAAAGGAGAGGGAGCAAGAACTCGACTTTAGGTTTGCTATTATTGGGTGCTGTTGGGTTTATTTTAGCACTCAACAAATCGTTTAGAGTAAGCCTAAACACATTCATATTGGGTATAAAGTTGCTGTCTGTTAGCAAACCATTATATCTTACTTTGTTTAATACTGCACTTCCATAGTCATTCAAATAACCAGTCGGAATTAATGTTTTATTGATATGCTGATATATTTTGTCTAGTTCAACTCTGTCAGCTGTTTGTGCTTTAATTTTATTTAGCAGAGTAAAGCAAAGAACTGCTATTATTAATTTTTTCATTGTAAAATCATTTATATTTTTTTAAAATTTATAATCGAAGCGTCCATTGGTCACTTCGAAGTTTCCACAATTAGATGTAGTAACTTTATATTCAAAGGTTCCTGAAAATATACCATTTGGAACATCTACTCTAGTCAGAATTATTGTTCCAGTTATTGATGTGAATTTAAACTTAGTACCAATCCATTCACAATCATTCTGTAATAATGTATTATGAAAGCCTACTCTTATATTTTTGTTTATTGTATCATTTGCAATAAATTTTTTAT
>JANPAT010000211.1:0-10304 GCA_031430075.1 Chitinophagaceae bacterium
CTGCTGATCGAAACGTTTAGCATTTTCAAAGCCATTTGCAATGAGTTGAGCTCTGTATTCATCGTCTTCAATTACTTTCAAAAAGCCTTTTCGAATATCATCAACTTCAAATGGATTCACAATACAAGCTGCATTGCCTGCTATTTCTGGCATGGAAGAAGTATTGCCAGTTATGACTACCCTTCCTATTTTATTGGCTTCAATTATTGGCATTCCAAAACCTTCTAAGGTGGATACTAACGAAACAATATCACATTGATGATACAATTCTGCAATAGCTGCATCCGATAAGGATTCTTCGATATTTTTATAGTCGATATTATTTTCAACCAATATATTTTTTGTTGCTCCGTCTAATCTTCCAACAATAATATAACTGCAATGAATGCCTTTTAAAGCAGTTGCTGTTCTATTAATATTTTTATTTGAAGCTGTACCTAATTGCAAAATAACTGGCTTGATTTTATTGAAAATTTTTGGTTGTGGTTGATGAATTTCTGGAACGAAAATATACATCACTTTAATATTTTCTTTTGGGTAAGAAATGTATTGCAACAAATCTTGCTTGGTGGCTTCTGAGTTTACCGTAATGTATGCTGCTTTTTTTGCAGGAAGTGTAAACCAAAACCATTTGATGATCTTGTATTTTAAACCAGTTTTATCTTTTAAAGCTCCACAATCGTGTATAGTTAAAATGCTTTTCTTTTTATTAAACAACAAATTGGCAAAATGAATATCGCCGGTAATATGATTAATTTGTTTTTGATAAAAAAAAGATTCTACAACAATGAGCAACCTTTTAAATAAACCATTACTAAAAAAACTAACTTCTTTTTTTGAAATTCGAATATCGTTGGGTTGTAAGCTTCGCATAGCTTCGAAATAACTTTCTATACTATGATTACCAGTTGATCTTTTTTTTCTCTGAAAATGTACTACTTCAATGCACATCTTTAATTTAACTGAGAGAGTGTATGTAATTTTTTTGATGAGTTAGAAAGAAATACCGACCATAATCTCGAAAAATTAAAATCGCCCTTTTTAAATTTTTGATAAACCCATTGAGGCATATAGGTTGCATTTTGAAAAACCTGCATATCCTGAAACCAATTTTCAAAAGGAAAAGTAAATCCTTTTTTTGGTCGATTCCAAATGGCTTCTGGTAAAATATCTTTAAAAGCTTCTACCAATAAGGTTTTAGGCACAGAACTGTTTTTAGGAAATTTTATATCTACCTGAACATTGTTTACAAAATCCATTAAATCTCTATCTAAAAAAGGTACTCGTAGCTCTAAGCTATGCCACATACTTTGTGTATCACTATCTTTTAATAACTGACCTTGCATAAACAAAGTTGTTTCGAAATAGGATGCTCTGTTTTTAGGATGAAGTGTGGTTATTTTTTCTTGAAATGAATAAGTCGATAATTCCTTTACAACATCTTTTTCAGCAATGTTTAAAATTTGAGCAATTTCTGGTACTGCAAACAATCCTCGGTAGAATAAATATTCTTTTGATGAAAAATTAGTATTTAAATATTGAATTTTTCGTTTAGGATAAGTAGTAAAAAATCAATTGGAGAAAGCTTATTCATCATCGCCAACATATTGTATTTATTAATATGCTGAGCATGTTTTACTGAAGGATAGCCGCCAAAAATTTCATCGGCTCCCAAGCCACTTAAAACCACTTTTAAACCTAGTTTATTTGCATATTTACAAATAAAATGTGTATTAATAGCATCGGTTGAAGGCTGATCTAAGCTTTGATAAATTTCATTCCAAGAATCTAAAAATTCTTGCTTAGTTACTTTATAGAAATGATGTTTTACTCCAGTTTTTTTAATGATAATATCTTGATATTCTTTTTCAGAATATTTTTCATCATCAAAATAAATACTCAATGTTTCTATAGGTGATGATTGTTGTTGTTGAGCAATAATACTCAGCAAACTGCTATCAATTCCTCCACTTAAAAAAACACCTACAGGAACATCGGCAATTAAATGTCTTTTTACTGATTGTGTTACCAATGCTTTAGTTGTTACAACAGCATCGGCATAACTCACTATATTATTTTGATATTGATATTGGTAATATGATGAGATTTTTTCTTCCTTCGTTTGTAAATCTATTGTGATATAATGACCTCTTGGTAAGGGTTGCACATGTTGAAGTGTTGTTATAGGCTCTGGTAAAAATCCATATGCTAAAAACCAGATTTTCCAGTTTTCATTTTCTTCCCAATGTTCATCAATGGCTTTTAAGCCACGAACTTCAGAGGAAAAATAAATGGTTTCATTTTTTCTACCAATGTATAATGGCTTGATTCCTGCATGATCACGAGCTGCAAATAAGGTATTGGTATTTTTATCTATCAATACAAAAGCAAACATGCCACGTAAACGTTCAAGAATTTTTGTACCCCATTGTTGATAACCACAAATAATTACTTCGGTATCTGAATAGGAAAAAAAAGTATGGCCTAATAATTTAAGCTCTTCTTTTATTTCAAGAAAATTATAAATCTCACCATTAAAAACTATTTCAATGTTTTTATCTTGACTTAACATGGGTTGATGCCCAAGTGGAGAAAGATCAATAATAGCAAGTCTTCTATGGCCTAAAGCATAATTTAATTCTGCATTGATTAAATAACCAGAATCATCAGGACCACCACGATGCATGGCATTCGTCATGCTTTGAATCTGCGATTCTAAATTATTTTCTCCACCAAAAATTGCTGCAATTCTACACATTATTCATCATCAACATTGAGTTGATTACCCAAAAATTCTTTCTTTAATACTTGATAAGAACTGTCCAAATGTTTTTGGTCTTGGTTTAACATCATCGAAATATTGATTTGATGATTTTGATTTGCCACCATAGCCATAACCATAGCCATAACCATAGCCATAGCCATAACCATAGCCATAACCATAGCCATAATATCCATAACGAGCACCAACTTTTACATCGTTCATAATTAAGCCCATATTGGGCAATTTCTTAGCCACATAAATATCATTGATAAAGTCGACCTGCTTTTTAAAAGTATAACGTTGGCGAATTACATAAATCGAAGCATCGGCATATTCTGCAATAGTAAATGTATCACCCACTAAACCAACTGGAGCTGAGTCAATAATTACGTAATCGTAGTTAGCTTTTAGTGCATCAAAAAGTTTTTTCATCAATGGCCCCAACATCAATTCTGATGGGTTTGGAGGTATTGGTCCACAACCATACACATGCAATGTTGGGTATTGCTCTAAAGTATAATAAATATCTTCAAGATTTTCAGTTTGTCCAATGAGGTAATTGCTTATACCAACCCCCTTTTTTTCCATACCAATAATTTTAATAATTTTTGGTTTACGTAAATCGAACTCTAATACGGCCACTTTTTTACCTGAAATGGCCAATACTGCAGCAAGATTTAAAGCAATAAAAGATTTACCTTCTCCACTTATTGAAGAGGTGACTAACAATGTTTTTTTATCTGCTATTAAGAATTGAAGATTGGTTCTAATAATTCTAAACTGTTCAGAGATGATGCTTCTGCTTTTATTAGCAACTACAAAAGCACTTTCATCGTTGCTATGACTTATTTCTCCAATAAAAGGAGCTTGTGTTTTTTTAGCAATCTCCTCACGATTGGTAATTTTATCGTTTAATAAAGATCTTAAATAAATAAATAATGTTGGAAGTGCTACACCTAATAAAATTCCATAAAGTCTGTATTTTGAACGATCGGGTTCAATTGGATTATTGGGAGTTGAAACGATATCATATTGCTGATAGTTAGAAACTGTTGCTGCAGAAGCTACAAGTGTTTCTTCTCTTCTTTGCATCAAATAAATATAAATAGCCTCTTTAATGTTTTGATCTCGGCTAATTTCTCTTGTATTTTTTTCATATACTGCAGCTCCACCAAACATTTTTTTCAAATTAGCATCATTCGCAATAAGCTGATTTCTTTTTCTTTCTAAATCAGTCTTATAATCATTTAATCTGGTTAATAAATTACTTTTAGATTCTTCTAAAATATTTCTTGCCCTTTGAATTACTTCACTGTTCTTACTCATTGATTTTTCTTCATTAGCAAGTAACATTTTATTTTGATTAAAGGCAGAAATTAAGAAAACTACAGTAGGATCATCAACACCTAAATATGATGGCACCAAGTCTGCATCATTTTTTAATTGAATTCTTTTTTGTAGCTGAGATACAACATCTATTTTGCCAGTTGCTTCAATAAACATTTTAGAGTTATCATCAAACTCTTTTGTTTTTCCTGTTAATAATTCTTTTTGATAAAAATAAGGGTTGGCATTTTTTATACTTAAAGATTTATTTTCTACACCCTCTAAATCGTCTCTTACTTCAGCCAATCTACCAGTAATAAAACTGATGGTATTTTTTGATGCTAGACTTTTTTCTTCAATATTCTGATTTTTATACTCTTCAATTAAGGTTTGTAAAACATCAGCCCCTCGTTGAGCATTTTCCGAAACCAACGACAAACTGATTATAGTAGTTCTAGAACCTAATGGGGTTATAGATAAACCACCCAAAATACCCCCAGTAGCCGATTTTATAGGCTGCCAAATGAATTTATAATTTGCATTTGTAGGATAGCTCGTTGAATCTTTGTTGGTGATTTTTAAGTTTATACCAAAACAATCAAAAATATTATTCCATAAAAAATCAACTTTTTTCCCATCTGCCCATATACTATTGTTTTGTAGTGTACCACCAGTGGCAGTAAATTTTACAAAACTCAAATCGTAAGTTCTTGAGGAATCTTTTACATTATAGAAATCAATTAATACAGGCAGCAACTTATAATAAATTTCTCGAGTATTTACCTTCCCTTCTGAATAGAATTGAACATTAAACTGATTCTTTTTTACTACTTTTTCTAAAAGCAATTTAGATTTAATAAGTTCAACTTCATTTTCTAAGTTTACTTTTTTGCCCCCAAACATGGCCACATCTATAATGTCGGTACTACCACCACCTCTTGATGCCCCAGCTTTTTCATCTCCTTTTACTAATAATGTTCCTGTGTTTTTATATTTGTTAGGCACATACCTTAACATAATTAATGAGCCAGCAATACATAAGGTTAAACTTACTATATATAAAGGTAAGTAGGAGAGATAGGCAAAGAATACCTCAGCAGGAGAGGTTTTATTCTCTGAATCTAAAATTACCAGATTGTTATTTGATGACATATTAAATTAATTAAGATGAAGCTATCTTGTAAAAATTGCAATAGAGTTTAGGATCAATGCAATAGTTGAAATTACTGTTAAACCCAAAGATAAATCTCTTTGAAAATTAGGGTTAACATTTAATGTTTTTAATTTATTGGCATTTGCCCCAACATAAATTACATCGTTTTGATGAATTTGAAATGCTGAGCTTTTGATAAAAGAAGTATTTCTAAGGTCAATTTTAAAAGTTTCGAATTTGCCATTTTCTTGTCGCATTAATACAATATCTTCTCTCTTCCCTGCATCAGTTAAATCTCCAGCTTCAGCGAGGGCATCAAAAATATTTGCTTTATCAGATTTAAAGGTCACCACTCCTGGCTTTTTAACCTCGCCTAAAACATTTGCTTTTAAATTGGTAAACTTTACAATTACTAAAGGATTTTTAACCTCATCCGCTAATTTCCCTTTAATGATTTCTGCCAATTCTACTTTAGTAAATCCGGCAGCTTTTATTTTACCAATTTTAGGCATTTCGATAAATCCGTTTTGATCTATTTGATAGCCAACTCCTGATGAACTTGAAGCAGACACTGCACTTGAAGTTGTACTAGTACCACCCGACATATTAAATAATGCAGCATCTTCTTGTCTTAACGAACCAGCAATGACTTGTACAGATATTAAATCGTTTGGCAAAAGTTTTAAATCTTTTAGTTCAACATTATATTGATAAATGCTATCTAATCCTTTTTGAAAATAGTTGTAATCTTTATTAATTCTCTTTTGTGGGTCACAAGCTACTAAAAGCAATAAACCACCAAGAAATAAAAGTATTTTACTAAGTTTAAATTTTATTTTCATGAATTTTTTTTTAGGGTAAGCACAGCTCCGCCACATGAGTCACAATATACAAGTAGCAAAGTTAAAATATTAAAAAATGCACTCTCTTGAAAAAATCAATGGAGTGCATTCAAATATTTTATAACATAACGAAAATTTTCATTAATAAGGAGCGTGAATTTTGAAACTAACTTGTTTGTGAACAACTGATTATATAAATTATTGATAACTTCTTTCATTTAAATAATCGCTGCAAATATAGATGTTTTACGATTATTTTCTACAATTATTTTATAAATATGGTTCATTATATTAGTAAGTTTGGTCAATTAATTATGAATAATAGATTCTACTCTTTAGACATTTTTCGTGGTGCCACAGTTGCATTAATGATTTTAGTAAATAACCCAGGTTCTTGGTCGCACATTTTTGCACCTTTAGAACATGCTACATGGCAAGGATGTACCCCAACTGATTTGGTTTTTCCATTTTTTTTATTTGCTGTTGGCAATGCTATGGCTTTTGTAATTCCAAGTTTAAAAGAGCATAGTTCAGCAATTTTTTATAAGAAAATAATAAAAAGAAGTGCAATCATTTTTAGCATTGGACTTCTTTTAAATTGGATTCCCTTTTTTTACTGGCATAACAATATTCTAGAATTCAAGTCATGGACATTTTTTAATACCGATGCCAATGGTAATTTATTTGAAGATGGTATAAGAATAATGGGTGTTTTACAAAGAATAGCTATTTGTTATTTGCTGGCTTCTATTATTGCTTTTTACTTTGAAATTAAAAAAGTAATTTATATATGTGTTACCATATTATTAGCATATTGGTTTGTTACTTGGTTTTTTGGAACTACCGACCCTTATAGTTTAACTGGTTTTTTTGGAAATAATATTGATAGTAGTATTTTATCAAAACATCACTTGCTGCATATTGATAAAGTAAACGACAAAGTTTTTCATTTCGACTATGAAGGATTGATTAGCACCACTACTGCAATAGTGCAAGTTTTAATGGGTTATTTAGTGGGGTACTTTATATTAAAAAAAGGAAAGACTTTTGAAATGATTTCCCAATTGTTTGTCTTCGCTTGTTTGCTTTTAGTAATTGGGTATTGTTGGGATTTTGTTTTTCCCATCAGCAAAAAAATGTGGAGCAGCAGCTATACTGTTTACACTTCAGGATTAGCTGTATTAACTATTGCAGTTTTGGTTTATTTTATAGAGATGAAAAAAATAAAAAATAATTTCACCAAGTTTTTTGATGTTTTCGGCAAAAATCCCCTGTTCATTTTTGTACTAAGTGGCTTTTTACCAAGAGTACTTTCACTCATTAGAATTAGCGAGATGGATGAAATGGGTAAACCCATTTTTTTAAATCCATTATCATGGTTTTACCATCATATTTGTAAAAACATTTCATCCGATTTAAGAATAGGCTCTCTGTTGTATGCAATCATATTGATATTTTTTTATTGGTTAATTTGCTTTATTCTTGATAAAAAGAAAATTTATATTAAAGTTTAATTATGGTATTAAAATTGATTAAAAGATATCCTGAAATTTTTTTTCTTATTAAAATTATTTTTCTCTATTGCCTTTTTAATTATGGTTCAAAATTTTGGATTGGCATCACCACAAAAGAAAATTTATACTGCGAATTTTGTGATACTAATTTGAACTACATTAAATGGTTACGACATTCCATTTTATTGGGTGCAAAAGCAGTTTGCAATGGATTAGGTCATTCTACCGAAATTATTAATACAACAATTATCCGTTTTAAAAATGGTTTTGGTGTTACCATGATTTATAGTTGTATTGGTATTAGTGTGTTAAGTAGTTGGGCAGCTGTAGCTATTGCTTATAATAGTCCAATTAAAAGAAAACTCTTCTGGTTGTTTTCTGGTTTGTTTTTAATTTGGTTCATTAATGTTTTAAGAATAGTAACCTTATTAGTATTGTTCAATACTTATAAAGACACCAATAGATTTGAAAATCATCACGAAATATTCAATACCATTGCCTATGCATTTGTTTTGGGTATGATATATTTTTATTTAAAAGATAAAAAAGACCTCACAAAGCATTAAATACAAACAATTCATCCACAACCTACCATTTTACTTTTTTTTACCATTTGCATTCTTTTACCTTTGCCAGTTGCCAAATTCTTAAATAACCATTTTAAGAACATTTTTAAGTTTTTTAAACGCTAAAAGCGATATCTTTTTGTATTCATTATGGCTCTACCTTATTTAATCAAACGTATATATAATAATAGTTCTGAAGAAGTAGTTAAAAGAGGAAAAAAAATCTTCAACTTAGGAAATAATGTTGAGCTGGTAGAGTATGATGAACTCATGGGCAATATAGTTTTTAGAGTTAAAGACGATGGCTACAATACTTTTTACAAGGTGAACCTTAATCAATTCAGAAACGAAAAAACATTATCGCTTCGTTGTACCTGCCCTTATAACCTAACAGAAATATGCCGACATAAAGCTGCTGCATTATTCAGCCTTCAAGAACTTTTAGATCGGGATATGTTGGGCAATAATGAAATTGTATATAACCAAAAGCATACAGTAGTTAAAATGAAATCTATTGAGCTAAAGCTACTCAAAATGCTTTCTGGTGCACGTAATTTTATGTTGGCAGAAGAATTTTTACGAACCAATAAACCAAAAATTATTGATGCCAAAGACGAAACAGTTTGGGCTGAAATTTACGATGAAAATGAAGTGAATAAAATACTGATTAGAAAAAATGAAGAACGTATTTTTGATACTAGTTGTACTTGTAAAACAGAAACTCAACATCCATTATGTTTTCATAAATCCATAATCTTTCTTCACTTGCTCACTAAACATGGAGCAAATTATTTTGATAGTATTCGAAATTGGGATCATGTAAAAAATAAATTACTAGCACTTTATGGCTATTCTTTAGATGATGATTTAACTGATAAATTTGAATTTACTTATCAAGATGGAAGACCATTTTTGAGGGTACTAGATAATTCAATAAAAAGAGTAGCAACAACAGAGGTTTTAACAAAATCAAAAATATTTGAACAAGAAATTATTTCAACCGCTCCCGTAATTCTAGATGATTTTGAAGAAGAAAAAACTCGTGAACCTGAATTTAAACTAGCCGTTGTTTTTACAACACCATCAAATCAATATCCTTTTTTACAAGTAGAAGCTGTTCAAGGTGTAGCAAATATTACACAAACTAGTTTTGTATCGAAAGTTGAAAAAATTGATCTGAATAAATATTATAATATCGATGTGTTTAGTGAAGAAGATAAAGACAGCATACAACTTCTCAGAAAATTATTACCTTCAGAAGTAAGTAAATTTATCAATCGAAACTCGCCATTTGGTGGTGTTTGGGAGCACATTATACAACACCAAGATGAAGAATTACCAGAAGAAACAAGACAGTTAATTGCCGAATATCTTCATCCCAAATTAAACAAATTATTTATTGAACAAAGCAGAAGTCATTTTATTTTTCAACTTCCCGAAAATAAAACCTTCACTACCGATGCACTTAAAAATATTTTTCTTTCAGAGGTAGCCATCATTCCTCATTTTTTAATACACAAAAAAAATAATCAGTATCAAGTAGAGTGCAGGGTGAAGTTGCCTTTGATAGATTTAAACATTAATGAATCTGAAAATATTTCTCCACTAGTTTTTCAATATAACGAAACTATTTATCTATGGGAAAAACTAGAAGATATTAATATAATTGAAAAATTTTTACCAAAAGGATTTCTAACTATTGAAGAAGAAAACTGGAATCTACAATTACAAGAATTTATAGTTCCACTTTCAAAAGATTATATCATTCATTTTGATAATATTAAGAAAGAAGAAGTTAAAAACATTAAACCTCAAATGAGTATTCTTTTAAAAGAAAAAGGAGAATACTTAGTTTTTGAAGCAGTGTTTTCTTACAATGAATACACCATTAAGCAAAACGATAAAGAAAAAATTATTCTTCCATTTGAAGATCGTTTATTAATCATTCACAGAAATCTAGAATCCGAAACAGAACTCGTAAATAAAATTCAACAATTACATTCATTATTTGTAAAAACCACTGCCAACAATACTTTGGCACTTAAAGGTTCAGAGGTTTTAAAAAATAATTGGTTCTTTTTATTTATTGATGCTGCTAAAGAAATGAATATTGCTGTGTTTGGATTTGAAACATTAAAA
>JANPAT010000212.1:0-6738 GCA_031430075.1 Chitinophagaceae bacterium
GTTGACCAAACAGAACAAGTTTGTATTGCTGGAATTAAAAGTGGATTAAAAGTAAAAATTCATGCCAATCAATTACATGTTTCTGGTGGAGTTGAAATAGGTGTTAAACTAAATGCATTATCAGTAGATCACTTAGAAGCAATGGATTTTAATTCAATTCAATCTCTTGCAAATTCAAACACTATAGGAACACTTTTACCTACAGCAGCATTCTTTTTAAGAATGCAATTTCAACCAGCACGACAACTAATTGATGCTGGATGTGCCATTGCCTTAGCAAGTGATTTTAATCCTGGTAGTAGTCCAAGTGGCAACATGAATTTTGTGAATGCTATTTCTTGTATTCAAATGAAAATGTTACCAGAAGAAGTTATCAATGCTTCTACAATAAATGGTGCTTATGCTATGGAAGTTGAAAAAGATTTAGGAAGTATATCCAAAGGGAAATTAGCAAATTTAATTTTTACAAAACCTATACCATCATTAGCTTATTTACCTTATTGCTTTGGTGAGAATTTGATAGATAAAGTAATGATTAATGGAAAGTTTTATACTTAAATTAAACTAATTCTATTACAGTTATTTCTGGTAAAATACCAACTCGTCCAGGGTAACCAATAAATCCAAATCCCCGATTTACATTAATTTTTTGTGTGCCTTCTTCATATAATCCTGCCCATTGTTTATATACCCATTGTACAGGACTAAATTTAAAGAAAGGCAATTCTACACCAAATTGCATTCCATGTGTATGGCCAGAAAGTGTTAAATCAATATCAGAATATTTAAGTTTTACTTCAGCATCCCAATGGCTAGGGTCGTGACTCATTAATATTTTGAATGGAAATTCTTCTGTGCCTTCATAAGCTTTTTCTAATTTTCCATACTTAGGGAAACGAGCTTTGTTACTCCAATTTTCGATTCCAATTAATGCAATTTTTTCTCCATTTTTCTCTAAAGCCACATGTTCATTCATTAATAATTTCCAACCCATTTGTTGTTGAACTTGTTTCAGTTTTTCTAGATTTTCTGCTTTCTCTTGTATTGATTTCCATTTAACATAATCCCCATAATCGTGGTTTCCTAAAATGCTAAACACACCATAAGGTGCTTTAAGTTGAGTAAAAATTGGAACATATTCTAATACTTCATCATGTCTATCGTTTACCAAATCTCCTGTAAACAAAATAATGTCTGCATTTTGTTGCAAAATTATGTCAACACCATGTTGTACAGCTTTTGTATCATTAAAACTGCCACTATGAATATCGCTGATATGTAAAATTTTAAACCCTTTAAAAGCGATTGGAAGATTTGCAAATGAGAGTTTTAGTTTTTTAATTTGAAAATTATATTTATTACTAAACCCAAATAATAAAATACCAAATAAAGTGCTGCCAAAACCTAAACCTAACCAACTTAAAAATATTGAACGCGAAATTCTGTTTTCTTCAGGCATATACTGAGCACCACTTACAGAAAATAGTTTTTGCATTGTCCATAATAAAATTCTTCTAATATCATCTAACAAAAAGAAAAAGGCTGCAACAATTTTTGCAAATAACAAGCCAACTAAAATGGCAAAAACATAATTTCTAAAAAATTTTGAGGCTCGCAAAAGATGTAGTTTTGGAAAAAGAAGAACAGAAATAATTGTAGCTATTGATATCGTCCAATATGAATAAAAAATAAAATTTTTTGTTCTATCAGAAGTTGAATGTGTTACCGTTTTTATGGCTTGAAACACATAAAAATCTAATATCAACATAATTGCTGCTACAATAATCCAGGTGCTGGTACTTCTCATAAATTTTCCATTAACTTTCAACTAAATCTCTTTCAACTTTTAAATTTTTAATAATAAATTCTTGTCTGCTTGGTGTGTTTTTTCCCATAAAATCTTCTAACAATTTTTGTATATTATCACCTTGCTCCAAAATAACAGGTTGCAAACGCATATCCTCTGCAATAAACCTTTCAAACTCTTCTGGGCTAATTTCACCTAACCCTTTAAACCTTGTAATCTCAGGTTTATTACCTAGTTTTTTTACTGCATCTTGCTTTTCACTTTCATCGTAACAATAAATAGTTTCTTGTTTATTTCTTACTCTAAACAATGGTGTTTCTAAAATGAATACATGATTTTGTTTTACCAAATCTGGAAAGAATTGCAAAAAGAAAGTCATCAATAATAAACGAATGTGCATACCATCAACATCAGCATCTGTAGCTACTACAATGTTTTTATAACGCAAGCCTTCTAACCCATCTTCAATATTTAAAGCATGCTGTAATAAATTAAATTCTTCATTTTCATACACCACTTTCTTAGTCATTCCAAAGCAATTCAATGGCTTACCACGTAAGCTAAATACAGCTTGGGTATCAACTTTTCTTGCTTTAGTGATGGAACCACTTGCACTATCTCCTTCTGTTATAAAAATGGTACTTTCTTGTTGTAAAGCTTTAAAATCTTCTTTGTTTTTAGAAGGAGGTTCATCACTTAAATGAATACGACAATCTCTCAACTTTTTATTATGAAGATTTGCTTTTTTAGCTCTTTCATTTGCTAATTTTCTAATACCACTAAGTTCTTTTCTTTCTTTTTCACTTTGCTCAATTCTCTTTTTTAAAGCGTCGGCTATATTGGTATTTCTGTGAAGAAAATTATCTAATTCTTTAGCTAAAAAGTCTTCTATGAATTTCTTCATACTAGGGCCATTTTCATACACCACGCTTGAACCCAATTTTGTTTTTGTTTGGCTCTCAAAAATTGGTTCTTGTACTCTTATACTTACTGCAGCAACAATACTCTGACGTATATCAGCAACTTCATAATCTTTCTTATAATAATCTCTAATCACTTTAACAAATCCTTCTCTAAATGCTTGGTAATGTGTGCCTCCTTGAGTTGTATATTGTCCATTTACAAATGAAAATATATCTTCTCCATAATCGTTATTATGACTAAATGCCACTTCAATATCCTCAGCTTTTAGATGAATGATTGGATATCTCAGTTCTTCTTCATTGGTTTTTCTTTTCAACAAATCAAGTAATCCATCTTTACTCACATAACGTTTTCCATTAAAATTGATAACTAATCCTGCATTTAAATAACAATAGTTCCAAAACTGATTATCTAAGTATTCATGAAGAAATTTATAGTTATGAAAGATTTTTTCATCTGGAATAAAGGTTACTATAGTACCATTTTCTTCAGCAGTTTTTGTTTCTTTAAATTCTTGTGTTAAAACGCCTCTTTCAAACTCAGCAACTTTAGCTTTTCCATCTCTAAAACTTTCAATTTTAAAATAACTACTCAAAGCATTCACAGCTTTTGAACCCACACCATTTAACCCTACACTTTTCTGAAATGCTTTGCTATCATACTTTGCCCCTGTATTTATTTTACTCACTACATCAACAACTTTTCCTAAAGGAATTCCTCTACCATAATCACGAATGATAACAGTTTTTTGAGTTAATGTTACATCTACATGTCTACCATAACCCATAGTATGTTCATCAATACAATTATCTATTACTTCTTTAACTAATACATAAATACCATCATCAGCTGCAGAACCATCACCTAGTTTGCCAATATACATACCTGGGCGTAAACGAATGTGTTCTTTCCAATCGAGGCTTTTAATATCTGCTTCGGTATAATTTGATTGTGCCATAATTTCTTTACTCATTCAATTTTTTAAAATATTACTGAGTTTGTTGCAATGTAAATGATATGTTATATAAAAATTATAATGTGGAAAATATTATTCTTCAAATATTAAAGCCACTACAAAAGCAGTGGCTTTACAAAATAGTGATATTATAATTAAGTTAATTTGGCTTTTAAATTATTATCTAAAGCATCTAAAAATTCTTCGGTATATAAATAATGTTCTCCATGATTTACTTTATTTCCATGGATACAAACGGCTAAATCTTTTGTCATTTTGCCACTTTCAACAGTTTCAATGCAAACTTGCTCTAAGGCATGGCAAAAATTAATTAGTTCTTTATTGCCATCTAACTTTCCTCTAAACTCTAAGCCTCTGGTCCATGCAAATATTGACGCTATAGGATTTGTTGAGGTTGGTTTACCTTTTTGATGTTCTCTGTAATGACGAGTAACAGTGCCATGTGCAGCTTCAGCTTCCATAATTTTTCCATCAGGTGTTACAAGGGTTGAAGTCATTAATCCTAAACTACCAAAACCTTGAGCAACTGTATCACTTTGCACATCGCCATCATAGTTTTTACAAGCCCATACAAAATTGCCATTCCACTTTAAGGCACTTGCAACCATATCATCAATTAAACGATGCTCGTAAGTAATACCAACTTCTGCATATTTAGCTTTGAATTCGTTTTGATACACTTCTTCAAAAATATCTTTAAATCTTCCATCATATTTTTTAAGTATTGTATTTTTTGTTGAAAGATATAAAGGCCATTTCTTTTGTAATGCAGTATTAAAGCAACTTCTAGCAAAACCAAAAATGCTTTCATCTGTATTATACATGGCTAAAGCAACACCATCTCCTTTAAAATTAAATACTTCAAATTCTTGAACTGTACCATCTTCACCTTCAAATTTTATAGTCAATTTTCCTTTACCTTTTGTTACAAAATCTGTTGCTCTATATTGATCACCAAAAGCATGACGACCAATACAAATTGGTGCTGTCCAATTAGGAACTAAGCGAGGTACATTTTTACAAACAATGGGTTCACGAAAAACTGTACCATCTAAAATATTTCGAATAGTGCCGTTTGGAGACTTCCACATTTGTTTTAAATTGAACTCTTTTACCCTTTCTTCATCTGGAGTAATGGTAGCACATTTAATACCTACACCATATTGTTTTATAGCATTTGCAGCATCAATTGTAACTTGGTCGTTTGTTTCATCACGATATTCCATTCCTAAATCGTAATATTTAATATCTAACTCTAAATAAGGTAAGATTAATTTGTCTTTAATGAACTTCCAAATGATTCTGGTCATTTCATCTCCATCTAATTCTACAACTGGATTGATTACTTTTATTTTTTCTGCCATAATTTTAACTTTTAATAAGATTGTTGCAAATGTAATGTTTGCAATTATTATTTACATTTAGAAAACACTTCAATTTGATTTTGATGAAAAGATTATCAATAATTTTTGCTCTTTTAGCATTTTTCTGTATCAATACTAATTTATACTGTCAGCTAAAGAATAAAAAATCAATCAACAATTTTGATTACTCTATAAATAAAAATGCAACTTTTTTAAATGGTTCAGTTGCTTGTGCTCATCCATTAGCATCTATGTATGGAGTTAAAATGATGCAGCAAGGTGGTAATGCTTTCGATGCTGCAGTAACCACACAATTGGTTTTGGCTGTTGTATATCCTCAAGCAGGAAATATTGGAGGTGGTGGATTTATGATTGCTAAAACAACATCTAAAACTATGGCTTTAGATTTTAGAGAATCTGCACCAAAAAATGCATTTGAGAAAATGTATTTAGATGAAAATGGAAATCCTTTTTTAACTAAATCTCAAAAAGGTGCTTTGGCTTCAGGAGTTCCAGGAACAATTGCAGGAATTTTCGAAATACTGCCTTATGCAAAACTGCCTTTTAAAAAACTAATTCAACCTGCAATAGAACTTGCTGAGAAAGGATTTGCAATAACAGAAAGAGAAGCTAATAATTTAAACAAATTTTTTGTTGAGTTTACAAAATACAATCTTCATACAACAGCATTTCAACAAAAAACAAATTGGAAAAAAGGAGATACTTTAATTCAAACTGAGTTAGCCAATACTTTAAAAAGAATAAGAGATTTTGGAAAGAAAGGATTTTATGAGGGTAAGACTGCAGATTTTATTGTTGATGAAATGAAACAAGGAAATGGAATTATTACAAAAGAAGATTTAAAAAATTACAAAGCAGTTTGGAGAAAACCATTATTAACAGATTATAAAGGGTATGAAATAATTGGAATGCCTCCTCCAAGTAGTGGTGGAATTATTTTGGCTCAATTACTAAAAATGGTTGAAGAAAGAAAATTATCAGAAAAAAAATATGGCACTACTGCAAGTGTACAATTAATGATTGAAGCTGAAAGAAGAGCTTATGCAGATAGAGCTGAACATATGGGTGATCCAGATTTTGTAAAAGTTCCTGTAAAAACTTTGCTGAGTGAAAATTATTTAAAAGAAAGAATGAAAGATTATGACAGCTTAAATGCAACATTAAGTACACAAATAACTGCTGGAAGTATTAAACAAAGTGAACAAACAACACATATTAGTATTATAGATAAGGAAGGCAATATGATTGCTATTACAACAACTTTAAATGATTATTATGGCTCTAAAACAGTTGTAAGTGGAGCAGGATTTTTTTTGAACAATGAAATGGATGATTTTAGTATTAAACCAGGAGTTCCTAACTTATTTGGTGCTGTTGGAGGAAAAGCAAATGCCATTGCACCTAATAAAAGAATGTTAAGCAGTATGACGCCAACTTTAGTTTTGAAAAACAACAAACCATTTTTAGTTGTTGGAACTCCTGGTGGAACAACGATTCCAACATCAGTTTTTCAATCTATAGTAAATATTATTGATTTTAATTTATCGGCTGTTGATGCAGTTAATCTACCCAAATTTCATCATCAATGGTTACCCGACGAAATTTTTGTTGAGAAAGATTTTGATGCAGCGGTAAGAGTACAGTTA
>JANPAT010000213.1:0-1663 GCA_031430075.1 Chitinophagaceae bacterium
AACAATGTTTAAAAATTGGAAAAGGTTTATTATTTATAGTTAGCGAAGAAAATAAAAATAAAGTAACTCAATACAGCAAACAACTCATGTGTATTGATACAGGTATCAGTTACGAAGAACCATCACCCAATGCATTTTCATTCAACTCGCCTTATGGTGCAAGTCCTACCTGCAAAGGATTAGGCAATGTATATTCCATTAACATGAGTACGATTAATATCGACGAAAAATTATCAGTTAATGAAGGTGGTATTATTCCTTTAGGTGAAGAAAGAGAAGCCAGTGTTTTTCAACAAGTAAAACAATTTGCAAAAAAACATAAAATTAATCTCGAGTTACCGATCAATAAATTATCGAAAGAACAAAAAGATTTATTATTATTTGGAGATAAAAATATTACCTCCACACTTGAATTAGATTTAAGTGATGAAAACATTCCTACTGCTTATACTGGAAGTTATGAAGGAATTATTCCAATGTTAAAAAGATGGTTTATTTCTTCTCAAAGTAATGATGGACTCAAAAGCTGGGTTGAAAAATTTATGCAACTCAGTACTTGTGCAACTTGCAAAGGAAGTAGATTAAAAACAGAAAGTTTATGGTTTAAAGTTGCTGAAAAAAATATTGCAGATCTAAGTGAATTAAACTTAGATCAATTGATGGAATGGTTTAAAAATGTTGAAGAAAAGTTAAGCAATAAACAAAACATTATTTCAAAAGATGTATTAAAAGAAATTAGAGAAAGAATTCAGTTTCTATTAGATGTGGGATTATCTTATTTATCACTCAATCGACCAAGTAAATCTCTAAGTGGAGGCGAAAGTCAACGTATTAGATTGGCTACACAAATTGGGAGTCAATTGCAAGGTATAACGTACATTTTAGATGAACCCTCAATTGGTTTACATCAAAGAGATAATCATCGCCTTATTACTGCACTACAAAATTTAAGAGATATTGGCAACAGTATTTTAGTAGTTGAACATGATAAAGATATTATGTTAGCGAGTGATTATTTAGTTGATATTGGACCAAAAGCAGGAAAATTTGGTGGTGAAATTGTTGCAAAGGGAACTCCAAAGGAAGTTTTAAAAATTAATTCGGAAACTGCACAGTATTTAAATGGAACAAAAAAACTTGAAATACCAAAAGAAAGAAGAGCAGGAAATGGTAAATCAATTGAATTAAAAGGTGCTTCGGGTAATAACTTAAAAAATGTAAGTTTATGCTTTCCATTAGGTAAATTAATTGTGGTGAGTGGCGTAAGTGGCAGTGGAAAATCAACTTTAATCAACGAAACTTTATATCCACTTTTAGCAAAGCATTGTTATAACAGTCATTATCCTATTCAATCTTATAAAACTATAACTGGCTTAGAACATATAGATAAAGTGATTGAAATTGATCAAAGTCCAATTGGTAGAACCCCCAGAAGCAATCCTGCAACTTATTGTGGATTCTTTACTGAAATTAGAACTTTGTTTGCATCTGTTCCAGAAGCTAAAATTCGAGGTTATACTGCAGGAAGATTTTCTTTTAATGTGAAAACAGGAAGATGTGATGTTTGTGAAGGTGGAGGAATGCGTGTGATTGAAATGAACTTTTTACCAGATGTTCATGTGCATTGTGAAAAATGTAATGGCAAAAGATATAACAGAGAAAC
>JANPAT010000214.1:0-2797 GCA_031430075.1 Chitinophagaceae bacterium
TTTCGAGTTGCCATAAAACCCACCTCATCTACACCAAAATCTCAAGAATCATTTAATGTAGAAACAAAAAGTGTAGAAGAATTTTCAGTAAAAGGAAGACATGATTTATGCATTGCTTTGAGAGCTCCAGTGATAATTGAAGCAGTTACTGCAATGGTTATTATAGATTTTATGTTAATAGAACAACAAATTAAAAAGTTATTTTAGTTTTATGGAATTGATTTATCATGTTACTACTTTAGAAGAATGGAAGATGGCTCAAAAAAATAATTTTTACAAAGCTGCTTCTTTAGAAATTGAAGGTTTTATTCATTGCAGTACAGCAACTCAAGTTGAAGCTGTTATAGAAAGATATTTTAACGGAAAAATTAATCTAATTAAGTTAACTATTGATCCTAATAAGTTGAGTTCTAAATTAATTTACGAGTTATCGCCTACTATAAATCAGGAATTTCCTCATGTTTTTGGAGTGATTAATTTAGATGCAATAATTCAATCCGAACAAATTCGCTAAAAGTTTAAATAATTTTCAATTTTTAATTCCATACCCTTACTTTTGCAAACCTTTCACAAACGGTGGTATGGTGACTACTGTAAATGAAACCAAATTTGAGTATTAAAAAATTGTTTAAACAATGAAACGTACATTTCAACCACACAAACGTCGTCGTAAATCAGTTCATGGATTTCGTAAAAGAATGGAATCTGCGAATGGACGAAAAGTTTTATCTAGTCGCCGTGCAAAAGGTCGTCATAAACTTACAGTATCTGACGAAAAAGGATTAAAATAATTTAATTATTCCTATAAAAAATACTAACCGTTTCAATTTTTTGAAACGGTTTTTTATTTTAATGGTTGCAAGTTTAATGCAGCAGCTTGTTTTAACATGAACTGAAAAGCTTCAGTGTATTCATTCTTAATTACTCCATCTAAAATAGCTTCTCGAATGGCATCTTTTATTATGCCAACTTTTTTTTCTGGCTTTAAACCAAAGGTTTTCATAATAAGCTCTCCAGTAATTGGGGGTTGCCAGTTTTTAAGTTTATCCTGAGCTTCAACAATTTTCATTCGTTCTTGTACCAAATCGAAGTTTTGCAAATAACGTTTTACTTTATATTTATTTTTGCTAGTAATATCTGCTTTACACAAAGTCATTAAATCATCAATATCATCCCCAGCATCAAATAATAGTCTTCTCAAAGCACTATCTGTAATATTTTCTTTGGTAAGACTAATAGGCCTTAAATGAAGCTCTACTAATTTTTGAACATACTTCATTTTTTCGTTTAAAGGCAACTTAAGTTGAGCAAATATTTTGGGAACCATTTTAGCCCCAACTGCTTCGTGGCCATGAAATGTAAAACCATGACCTTCTTCAAATTTTTTTGTTGCAGGTTTACCAATGTCATGTAATAAAGCAGCCCAACGTAACCATAAATTATTAGTGTTCTCACAAATATTATCTATTACTTGTAAGGTATGATAAAAATTATCTTTATGTCCTTTGCCATCAACAAATTCGGCACCATGTAATGCCATCATTTTTGGAAAAATGATTTGAAGTAGTCCACTTTTGCTTAATAAATCCCAACCAATTGATGGTTTAACACACACCATAATTTTATTGAGCTCATCTGTAATTCTTTCTTGAGAAACTATTTTAATTCTATGTGCATTTTCAATAATAGATTCAAATGTTTTAGGTTCAATAATAAAATTTAGTTGAGAAGCAAAACGAATGGCTCTCATCATTCTTAATGGATCATCATTAAAAGTAATTTTAGGGTCTAATGGTGTTTTTAAAATGCCTGATGCAATATCTGCAAGTCCGTTAAATGGGTCTAAAATTTTACCATAATCTTTTTTATTTAAACTAATAGCTAAAGCATTAATAGTAAAGTCTCTTCTATTTTGATCATCTGTCAATGTACCAGCACTAACTTCAGGCTTTCTGCTTTCTATTATATAACTTTCTTTTCTTGCTCCAACAAATTCTATTTCAAAAAAATCAGAATTTTCTCCACTTTGATTTGTTGGAATTTTAATTTGTGCTGTACCAAAATTTTTAAAAAAAGATACTTGAGGAGTTGGATTAAATTTTTGAGCAACTCTTTCTGCTAATTCAATACCATCACCAATACAAACTACATCAAGGTCATTAGTATTTCTCAACATTATTTTATCGCGTACAAAACCACCTACAACATAAGTTTCAATATTATACTCTTGTGCTACTGAAGCAATTTTTTTTAAAATAAAACTTTCGAATGGTGACAAACTCACTTGCATAATACTTACAAACTTTAAAAATTATACACTTAATACTTCTAATAATTGTGCAGTTTTAATTTCATTCGCACAATTAAAATGTCCCTGTGGGCAATCTTTTTTCCCATGTAAACCACAAGGTCTACACGAAAGTTTTTTTGCAATTTCAACAACAAAACTCCGATCACTCAATGGTCCAAAACCAAATGAAGGAATGGTTGAACAAAACACTGCACATGTTGCAGCATTTACAGCAGTAGCAAAATGCATGGGTGCAGAATCATTTACATAATTCATTTTAGCATGTTTCATTAGTGCTGCAGATTGTAAAAAATTTAATTGTCCTGCTAAGTTCACTACATTGCAATGTTTACAATAGTCTTTAATAATACTACATAATTCTATATCTAATTTTCCACCTAATAAATAAACTATACAATTTTTGGGCAACGCACTAATAAGTTTTAACCATTGCTGAGATGGAAATTGTTTAGTAAACCAAACCGAAGCTGGTGCAATTGTTATAAA
>JANPAT010000215.1:0-8494 GCA_031430075.1 Chitinophagaceae bacterium
GAAAGAAAAAACATCAAAGTACATTTTTCAAAACTAATTATTAGTATAGATATTTGTTGAGAATTTATTTCTTATGTCAAACATCAATCATTCATCTCATACAAAAAATATCTTAGGATTAAATTTACCTACTGATCCTCGTTGGGTAAATTTAGCAGCTAATAGCATTGAAGAAATTTTAACTGATCATGCATATTGTGAGCAAAAAGCAGCTTTAACCTGCATTTCTTACATTCAGCGATATCCTGAAAAAGAAATGCTGGTTGAAGAACTTGCACCAATTGTAACAGAAGAGTGGGGGCATTTTAGAGCAGTTTTAACTGAACTTAAAAAAAGAAAATTACCATTAGGCAAACAACGCAGAGATGAATATGTAAATAAATTATTAGAATTTCAAAAAAAAGGCGGACATATTGATGATCGTTTTTTAGACCAAATGCTTACTATGGCTTTAATTGAAGCCAGGAGTTGTGAGCGGTTTAAGCGATTAAGTGAAGGATTAGAAGATGCTTATTTAAAAAGATTTTATAGAAAGTTCATGGAAAGTGAAGCTGGTCATTATACTTTATTTATAAATTTAGCAGAACATTATTTACCTAAAACAAGGGTTCGTAAACGTTGGCAAGAATGGTTAAAATATGAAACTGAGGTAATAAAAAATATAGAAGTACGTGGCGATAGGGTGCATTAAATTTTTCACAACTATATTTGCTTTTTATTTTTTAATATGACAATACACCACGAAGGATACAGAACTATTGGCTTTACTGCATTAGTATTTGGTATCATAAACATTTTATCTTTTAATTTTTGTAATGAAAACACCCCTTGGGTAACCATAACTATTTTTTTGGTTACATTGGCTTTGTTATTATTTATCATTTCATTTTTTAGAGTTCCTAATAGGAAGTTAACGATTGATGAAAAGAAAATCATTTGTCCTGCCGATGGAAAAGTTGTAGTAATTGAAGAAATCACTGATGTTGAATATTTCCATGACAAAAGAATACAGGTAAGTATTTTTATGAGTCCTGCTAATGTGCATCAAAATCGTCATCCTATGAGTGGTGAAGTGATATATAACCAATACCATAAAGGAAAATATTTAGTGGCTTGGCATCCTAAAAGTTCTACAGAGAATGAAAGATGGAGTGTTGCAACAAAAAATAGTTATGGAACAATTTTGTATAAACAAATTGCTGGTGCTTTAGCAAAGCGAATTTGTAATTACTCAAAAGTTGGTGAACAAGTGAATCAAACAGATGAGTATGGTTTTATTAAATTTGGCAGTAGGGTAGATGTTTTATTGCCTGTTGGTACTAAAGTAGATGTTCAATTAAACCAAGTTGTTAAAGGGGGTGTTACTGTTTTAGCAAGTTGGGAATAATTTTTTAACATTTTATCTTTCTGAAATACTGTTTTAATGCTCATATTTGTATTCATCATTTAATTAAACCCCATTGTATGAAAAAATTATTCGTTTTAGGCACAGCCTTATTACTTTTTACAGGTGCAGCTTTTGCTTGTGAAGGAAAAGAAAAAAAAGATTGTGGAAAAGATAAGAAAGAATGTTCTGCAAAAGACAAGAAAAGTTGTTGCAACAAGGATGCTAAAAAAGAGTGCAATAAAGATGCAAAGAAAGACGAAAAAGCTCCAGCTAAAAAAGCTTAATTGTTTGAAAATTATTGAAGCTGTTCATCAAATGAGCAGCTTTTTTTATTCGCTTAACTTCAGGTCAATTACTTTTAATTGCACAGATTTATTGCCATTCCATTCATTTAAATCTAAAGTATACACCACATCTATTGGTCTGTTCATGTCTAATAATGAGAATTTAGATGCAATGCCAAATCCAATACCATTCATGGTTGTATTGCCTTGTTTTAAACTAAATTTTATATGTTGTTCTTTCACCACTTTAGAAAATCCTGAGTTATATACTTTTTTAGAAACAAAAACTGGTCGCATGTTTTCTGGGCCGAAAGGCTCCATTTGAGTTAGAATATTATAAAAATTCAAATTAATTTCTTCGAATTTTATTTCAGCATCAATAATAATTTCTGGTATTAATTGATCTGGTGTAATTTGGTTGGAAACCGCTTCTTCAAATGCATTTTTAAAGTCTTCAATTTTTGATTCTTCAAGTGTTAATCCTGCAGCGGCAAAATGTCCACCAAATCCAATTAAATGTTCTTTACAAGCATAAATGGCTTCGTATAAATTAAATCCAGGAACACTACGTGCACTGCCTGCAACAATTTCACCACTTTTAGCTAAAACAACAGTGGGTCTGAAATAACTTTCAATTAATCTGCTGGCAACAATTCCAACCACACCTTTATGCCAATGTTCTCTATATACTACTGTACTTTTTCTTGTTATAGCATCATTACTATTTTCAATGATGGATAAAGCTTCTGCAGTTATTGATGCATCTGCTTCTTTTCTATCTAAGTTATCACTTTGTAAAATTTTTGCATACGCTAAAGCTTGTTCAACATCTTGTTCAATAAATAATTGAACAGCTTTTTTTGCATCATCCATTCTGCCTGCAGCATTAATTCTTGGAGCTATGATAAAAACCAAATTGCTGATGGTCATTTTATCTTTAACTGCAGCTAATTGCATTAATGTTTTAATACCCACAGAAGGGTTATTATTTACACGTTCTAAACCAAAATAAGCAAGAGTCCTGTTTTCTCCATTTATAGGAACAATATCTGCAGCTATTGCAGTTGCTACTAAATCTAAGTAATATAAATACGATTCTGGTTCTAATTTAAATTTATCAGCAAGTGCTTGTATTAATTTAAAACCTACACCACAGCCACATAGTTCTTTATATGGATAAGTACAATCAATTTGCTTTGGATTGAGGATTGCTACTGCAGGGGGCAAAATAGCATCGGGAAGATGATGATCACAAACTATAAAATCGATGCCTAAATCTTTTGCATAAGCAATTAAATCAGCACTTTTAATTCCACAGTCTAACGAAATGATTAAGGTGAAATTATTTTCTTTGGCAAAATCAATTCCCATTTTACTTACGCCATAACCTTCTTTATAGCGATGAGGAATGTAATAATCAACATTTGAATATATTTTTTTTAAGAATTGATACATTGATGCTACGCTTGTAGTTCCATCAACATCATAATCTCCAAAAACTAAAATATGTTCATTTTTTTTAAAAGCAGTTTCAATTCTTTGAACTGCCTTATCCATATCTTTCATCAACCAAGGATCGTGTAATTGATTTAAGTTTGGTCGAAAGAAATCTTTAGCTGTTTCAAAAGTTTTAATGCCACGTTGAGTAAGGATTTGGCAAAGAATGGAATTTATAGATAATGCCTTAACTAAAGCGTTAGTTAATTCTACATGATGTGGTAATATTCTCCATCTTTTCTGCATTGCTTGGTTAGTATTTTCTATCAGTTGTATATCTCACTAATTGTTCAAGTGCTTGTTTTACTTCAGAATCTTCGAAGCTATTTAAAATTTCTAAAGCTTCATCTCTATATGCAATCATTTTATTATGTGCATATTCAATACCACCACAATTTTGAACAGTGTCTAAAACATACTGAACTTTTTTCTTGTCTTTATTATTATTTTTTACAATGTAAATAATTTTATTTTTTGTTGCCTTATCACAGTTGTTCAAAGTATAAATTAAAGGAAGTGTAAGTTTTTTTTCTTTGATGTCGTTACCAGTTGGTTTACCTACTTTATCTGTTCCATAATCAAATAAATCATCTTTTATTTGAAAAGCCATTCCTGTTTTTTCTCCAAATAACCTCATTTTCTCAACCATAGCTTCATCTGTAAAAGTAGATGCAGCACCTGCTGCACAAGCTGATGCTAGGAGAGAGGCAGTTTTACCTTTGATAATTTCGTAATAAACAGATTCGTCTAAATTTAAATTTCTAGATTTTTCCATTTGTAATAATTCACCTTCACTCATTTCTTTAACTGCTGTTGAAAGAATTTTTAATATTTTAAAATCACCATGATTTAGAGAAAGCAATAAGCCTTTCGATAATAAGTAATCACCAACTAGCACTGCAACTTTATTTTTCCAAAGTGCATTGATTGAAAAAAAAGCCTCTGCGTTCCATAGCATCATCAACAACATCATCATGCACTAACGTAGCGGTATGTAACAATTCAACTAAAGATGCAGCCCTGTAAGTAGATTCAGTAATTGGGCCACCGAGTTTAGCACAGAGTAAAACAAATCTTGGACGAAGTTGTTTTCCTTTTCTTTGAATAATGTAATGCATAATTCTATCTAACAAAGAAACCCTGCTCTTCACTGCATCTTTAAAATGCTTTTCAAAAGCAATGAGTTCTTGTGCTAATATTTTTCCTGCTAAATCCATCGTTACAAAGAAACAATTTATTGAAATGAAAAAATAAATTTCATTTACTAATTATATATCCAATATAGGTAAATAGAACAGCTAAAATTAACATTACTAAAATATAGCCTACAGCATTTAATATTTTATGTTGTTGCAACAAAACAAAAACATCCCAACTAAATGCAGAGTATGTTGTAAAGCCTCCACAAAATCCAACTATTAAAAGGTTTTGTAAAGTTGTGGTGTTATGCAATCTTGAAAAATAGCCAGCTAACAACCCAATAATTAAACTTCCTAAAATATTTACAAGTAATGTTGCTTTATTAATTGTTTTTGAAGGAAGAAAATAATAAGTTAAATACCTCAACACAGATCCTGTAGCTCCACCTAATGCAACTAATAAAATATTTTTTAACATCTTACTTTGATAAATTAATTTGCCAAATATTATTCAATTTTACGACTTTAAATGTATCATTTGTTGCACTTGCTTTATTTGCAAGAATTATTTGAACACTTTGTTCATCCATAGTTTCATTTTTTAAAATGATTAGTGATGCAGATTTTAATTGTGTTTTTTCTGCATTGCTTAGGCTTTGATAGTTTTTGAAAATTGAATTAAGTTTTACTTTATTCGATTCATTATCTAAACAATAAAATTTTGCTTTTTCGTAATTCCCGTTTTGATAAGCATCTTTAAAAAGTCTAATAGCATCTAAAGCATCTTCAGCAGGTAATAATTTTTCATTGTTAGAACAACTTAGGATAAGTAGAAACATGAAAAAACACATTATTTTTTTTAATACATTAGTCATAAAAATTTATTTGAATGTATTTATAAAAAATTTTGTTTTGCATGGCTTTGCCTTCCTTGTAATTAAGTTCATTAAAATCTTGAAATCCAAAAAGCCCAGCCATATTACCTTTATTCATAGCAAGTTCTAAAAATCCAGCACTATTAAACCATGCTAATTTTTCACCTTCTGGTACTGATAAATAATTGTCACTCAAAACTTCAACATCTTCACCTCTGGTTAAAATAATTTTAAATTTTCTACCCTTCAATTCTCTTTCAAAAATTTCTTGAGTAATATTAGTAACAACATTTTCAAAATTGTCAATAAAAATTACATGCCCTTTTATCCAAATTTCAGAAATGCTTGGTTGTATATTGTTTTTTACAATTATATTTTTTATAGGTTCAGCAATTTCAGCAAGCTTTTTACCTGCCGATAATTCAGCAACAATAGCAGCTACCTTTATTGTTGATTCTAAAAATTTTTCTTTGTGATTTTTGTGAATAACAAAAATTTTAATGGGAGCTTTATCCGTTATCATTTGTAAAATTCCATTATCTGCACAAATGATAAATTGATTATTAAATTCAGCAATTAAAATATTATCATTTTTATTTTCATAAAAGTTGAAAATGATTAAGTGTATAGTTTTTGGAGGAAAATGTATAAATGCATTGCTGCAGATATAAACTGCTTCAGGGAAATTTGTATGTGTTAAATAGTGTGAAATATCTACAATATTCAACTGTGGGTTTGCTGATAAAAGTTGACCTTTTAAAGCTCCTACAATATAATCTTGTTGGCCTATATCTGTTGTTAAAGTGAGAATTGACATTTAAAGGTTCAATATTTATTTTCTATTTATTTAACTAATTCGTCGTTTTTATAAAAGAATTTGTAAATTAATTTGTCGGCCAATGCTGGAAAAAATTTATTAAGAAAAACTGCTCTTTTACCAGTAAAAGTCAGAATCAAGTTCCTTTTTCTTTTGCTAATGGCTTTTACAATATGTAAAGCACATTCATCCGATGACATCATTTTGCCTTCATCCATAGGGCTTTCACCTTGTGCTAAACCTTTTTTATTTAATGCAGCATTACGAATATTTGAGCTGGTGAAACCTGGGCAAACTAGCAATACATTTACTCCTGTTTTTAATAATTCTGTTCTTATAGATTCCATCCAACCATTAACTGCAAATTTACTCGCGCTGTAACCACTACGCCCTGGTAAACCTCTAAATCCAGCAATAGAAGATACAGCTACAATTGAACCTTTATTTTTTAAAATATGTTGTAGAGAAAATTTTGTACAATATACTGTCCCCCAAAAATTAGTGTCCATTAATTTTTTCAAAGTATCTATTTCAACTTCTTCAAATAAAGATCGCATTGAAATTCCTGCATTGTTAATTAGGATATCAATAGTTCCATATGATTTTATTACACCTTGAATAAAATCTTTGCAGTCTTCTTCATTGCCAATATCTGCAGTATAAACTAGTAATGGCTTATTTGCATTTTGTTGTTGTAATCGATAAAGTTTATCATGGTTTCTAGCACATGTGGCAACTTTTGCACCATGTTTCAAAAAAAGTTCAACTAACGACTTGCCAATTCCATCGGAACCGCCTGTTATAACAACAACCTTATTTTCAAATTCTTGCATAATAGTAACTTAGTAACAAAAGTAATTGGTTAATTTTTATTTCTATGGTGGCTGAAGATATTTTGTAAAAAAAGATAAAAAAAATCCGTTCAATGAACGGAGTTTTTTTAAAAATTTATTTCTTCTTCATGTTCGTTAAAAAATCGAAACTCAACTAAATGATAGTTACTGTTTTGTTGTAGCGTAAATTTCATTTTATATTGTTTTTTCCATTTTTTAAATATTGAATTGAAAATACCTTTAGTTAAATGAGAAAAAACAATGGGATGTACAATTAGATTAATATTTTTATAAGAATGAGTAGATAAGTAGTGTAACTTTTTTTCTATTTCATCTTCTAAAATAAGTGTTGATCCTATTTTTCCAGTGCCATTGCAAGCAGGACATTCTTCTGAAGTAATGATGTTTACTTCTGGTTTCATTCTTTGTCGGGTTATTTGCAATAAACCAAACTTAGAAATTGGTAATACTGAGTGCTTAGCTCTATCAGTATTCATAAATTGCTCCATTGCTTCTTGAACTTTACGTTTGTTATCAGGCAAACGCATATCAATAAAGTCTATAACAATTATTCCACCAATATCTCTTAACCGCAATTGACGAGCAATTTCTTCAGCAGCTTCTAAATTGGTTTGTAAAGAATTTTCTTCTTGATTATTGCCAACACTTTTATAGCCACTATTAACATCAATTACATGTAATGCTTCTGTATGTTCTATAATTAAGTATGCACCACTTGGTAAGTTCACGGTTTTCCCAAAAGATGCTTTTACTTGTTTTGTAATTCCATAACTATCAAAAATGGTAATATCATTTTCGTAAAAAGTAACAATATCCTTTTTTTCAGGAGCTATTTTTTGAATATACTTTCTAGCATCGTTATAAATATTTTTATCATTTGTAACAATGTTATTAAAATCTTCATTCAATAAATCTCGTAAAATACTGGTGGTTTTACTTTGTTCGCTTAAAATTTTTGCAGGAGCAACAGCACCTTTTAAATTCTTTTGAATTCCTTTCCAAATATTTACAAGTGTTAATAAATCTTGATGAAGTTCTGATGTGCTTTTGCCTTCTGCAGCAGTTCTAATTATTACTCCAAAATTTTTAGGTTTAATTGCCTCTACAATTTTGTGTAACCTTTTTCTCTCTTCAGAGGTATGAATTTTTTTTGATACAGCAATAATATCGTTAAAAGGAGTAAGTACAATAAACCTTCCTGGCAAACTTAATTCGCAACTTAATCTTGGGCCTTTAGCTGCAATGGGTTCTTTTAAAATTTGCACCAACACATTGGGTTTACCACTTAAAATTTCTGTAATTTTTCCCGACTTTACAATTTCTGGTTCAACAGTAAAATTCGAAAAATTTAAGTCATTTTCATCAGTTTGTGCTACAGACAATTCTGTGAACTTTAATAAAGACTTTGCGTATGGAGATAAATCTGTGTAATGTAAAAAAGCATCTTTTTCAAATCCAACATCAACAAATGCTGCATTTAAACCTGGTATTAATTTTTTTACTTTACCTAAATACAAATCGCCCACAGTAAAACTTACATCTAACTTTTCGTTATGAAGTTCTACTAATTTTTTATTTTCTAATAATGCAATTTCAACACCAGTTGGTGCGGCATTAATAATTAAATCTTTGTTCAAAATA
>JANPAT010000216.1:0-2610 GCA_031430075.1 Chitinophagaceae bacterium
AAATAATTTGTTTTTTAAATCTAGAATTTTTCCAAGCTTGATTCCAAGTTTTTGTATTATTTAATGAATCAGTCATATTCATTTATTTAATATTTATTTATTTATTTTTTCATTAGCCCATTGCAGCACTAACTGCAGTTGTTCGTGTTTAGTTAAATAACTATTGTCTAAAACAATGGCATCATCAGCTTTTTTAAGTGGGCTAAAATCTCTGTTACTATCAATATAATCTCTTTCTAGTAAATTATTTTTGACTTCTTGTTGTGAAGTAATAAATCCTTTTTCTTGTAGTTCTTTAAATCTTCTTTCAACTCGAATATCAACATCAGCAGTTACAAATATTTTTAATTCTGCATTAGGAAAAACTGTTGTACCAATATCTCTTCCATCCATCACCAATGCTTTTCCTAAACCCATTTTTTGTTGCTGTGCTACTGCAAATGCTCTTACAGCTTGGTTTGCAGCAACTATACTAACATAATTGTTAATATTTTTATCTCTAATTTTTTCTTCTACATTGACGTCATTGATATGAATGGCTGATTTTTTAAGTGCAGGTTGATAAACAAATTCGAGTTTAATTTTTTGCAAAGCAGCATCTACTTCAATTGATTTGTTAATATCAATAATATTTTCTAAAAAAAATAATGTAATAGCTCTGTACATGGCACCACTATCAACAAAAGCATAACCTAATTCTTTTGCTAATTGATTTGCTAATGTGCTTTTTCCACAAGATGAAAATCCATCAATGGCAATAACAATTTTCTTCATGTAAAAATTTATTTTTCAAAATAAGCAAGACTACTGCCTACCCAATTTTTATTTTGATTGTATCGAACCCCAATCATTTTTCCTTTGCTTAATCTGGCTAAATTGCAAGTTGCTATTGGCCTATCAGCACCTTCTTCCCAAAAATAGAATATTCTAATTTCTGCTTTTGCATTTCCATCTGGTGTTTCTATTATATCAGCATATTGAACTTTATGTTGCAAAATCCAATTTTCCGGGTCACTAATTTTTGCAATATCATTTGCAACTAAATCAATAATTACACCTTGTCCTGCAAATGAAAATAATGGTTTTAAAACATAATTTTCTAAGTCTAATGGAATCGATTTTAGTTCATTTAAAAAATAGGTTTTAGGAACATAAGGATGATGAATAAATGGCAAAGTGTATTTACTAATTCTATAAAACCAATTTGGATGAGGCAACCATTCTACATTTAAATTCTTAAACAAAATTTTACCTTTTTCTTGCATTTCCTGAGATTGCTGTTGCAAGTCATCAAAAATAATTCTGTTATAAATTCTATGAATTGGAGTCTTAACTCCATCTTTTATATAAAATAAATTATTATGCTCTTCAATAATTTCTGAAAGACAAACAGGCTGAATGCCTATTAAGCTTTGTGTATTGTAAAAATCAATTCTTGTTTTTTGTTCTTGTGGTAAAATTTCTAATAAAACAACATTTTCTGGTGCATGATTTCCCAAAATAATTTTTCTAAATTTATTCAAATAACCCTCACTATCAATTCCATTTAAAAACACAGAAAAATTATCAGGTATGTCGAAATATTTTTTCATGCTTTTATCCTGAAAATATTGAAATGCAAATAATGTTGGAAAGCCTTGCATTTCTATTAATTGAGGCTCCAATTCACCTTGTTCATTTTTACAAATTCCAAAATCAAAAACTATAAATTCACATTTATTATTCTCATTAGGAACTTTTAAATTTTTTGGAATGGCATTTTCAGATTTAGCAATAAAATCGGATGAAACTATTATATCAACAATACTTTCGCAAGTATCTAAAATTTTATTTGTAAAAGTTTTATCTACAAAAATTGGAGTTTCAGCAACTTTAAAAACTAATGCATTTTCTACAATATCACTTTCAAGAGATGCTACATATTTATCATATACTTCTTGAGTGAAACTATTATTGTATTTTTTTCTTAATTTTTCAATCATAAAATAAAATCTTTAATCTTTCCACAAATGTGGAAATAGAATAATGGCTAATGCAATTACCATACAATTTAAAAGTATCAATATACTGGTCATTTGCCAAAACCCTTCGTGTATTAAACTCCTAAATGCAACTGTAGAAATTTTCATCAACAATAAAAGCTGTGGAATTATAATAGGTAAACCCATGATAGCCATTAATGATGCTTGTTGTTTGGCTTTTGCAGCTATTGCAGCTAAAAATGTAAACAATAAACTTAATCCTACCCCTCCTAAAAATGTAATAAAAACAAATTTATATAAATGTGTAAAAGGATTTTCGAGAAATACTATAAATACAATTAAAGAAAGTGCAGACATTAGCATCATTAATACTGCATTGTATAAAAGCTTAGCTAAAATAAATTCTCTTGCTCCTACAATAGAATAATAATAAATCATTCTATTATGACTTTCAGCTAAAAAACTTTTTGCAACTGCATTTATACATACAAATAATTGTACTATCCAAAATAAGCCATTCCATACATTTTCTTCTGGCTGACCCATTGCTAAATACACTACTAAAGTGGTACTAATTACATAAAGTATAATTCCATAAATTGTATATTGATTTCTTGTTTCTAACAAT
>JANPAT010000217.1:0-2112 GCA_031430075.1 Chitinophagaceae bacterium
TTCCGAATTTAGTTGGATTATCATTTTATGAAGCCAAAATGTTATTAAACAGTATGAATATTTTAGTTGGAATTCCTATTTTATTGGAAGCAAATATTTCTGATAGTTCAAAAACTTATGTTGTAAAACAAGAACCTCCTGTATTTTTTGAGCCAGCACCTGGACAATTTATTATGAACAAAATTAGACCAGGACAAGTAATAGATTTATGGTTGAGTTCTACGCCACCATTTATGGATTCTACTGGTTATCCAAAAAATTAAATTATTAAATATGTTTCAAACCATTACTCCTGAGGAGTTACAAAAAAAAATAAATGCAAAGGAAACTATTCACTTAATTGATGTACGTGAACCACATGAAAATGCAGAATTTAATATTGGTGGTATTTTAATTCCTATAGGTAAAATTCAATCCATGCAGATTGATGCAATTGAAGATTTACGAGAAGAAGAAGTGGTTGTATATTGTAGAAGTGGAGTAAGAAGCAGCCAAGCAGCTATGATTTTGCAACAATTAGGATTTTCAAATGTAAGCAACCTAACAGGTGGTATGTTGGCTTGGAAAGAAAAAATTGGATAATGAATTTATGATGATTTTTAAGAAACTATTTTATATTATTTGTACTTTTTTTATTGTTAATAATTTATTTGCACAACAAGGCTTTATTCAAAAGCAAAAATCATTTCAAAAAGTAGAACAGGTTTTTAAATTGAAAGATGATACACTCCGAAAACAATTTGAAAAACTTGAATTAAGCTTTCCTCCTAAACAAATTTATTTACGCAGTTTTAAATACGATAGTGAATTAGAAGTTTGGATTAAGGAACAACACCTCGATACATTTAAACTTTTTAAAACGTATAAAGTATGTGCATTAAGTGGAAGTCTTGGTCCTAAAAGAATTGAAGGAGATTTTCAAGTTCCAGAAGGATTTTATTATATCAATGAATTTAATCCAAAAAGTATGTACCATTTATCATTAGGAATTAATTATCCTAATGCATCAGATTTGCTTTTAAGTGATTCATTAAAACCTGGTAATGAAATTTATGTTCATGGAGGCTGTATAACTGTTGGCTGTATTCCTATTAAAGATGCACAAATTGAAGAGTTGTACATATTAGCATCTTATGTAAAAGAAAATGGACAAGATTTTATTCCTGTACATATTTTTCCAGTACGTTATAATGTAAAAAAAAGTTATGAATATTTAGCTTTACAAAGCAAAAATAATGAGGCTTATCAACTTTTTGCAGTAACCATACAAGATGTTTTTGATTATTTTAATCATTACAAAAGAATTCCCATTATTGCAATTGATGCCAAAGGAAATTATTCGGTTGTTCAGTGATTTAATATTTTCCATTTTCTTTATTGTTGAGATTAATCAACAAATTGTTACTTAATTGGTGAAGGACACAAACTAAGGCGAAGAAGCTTAATACATATTTTTATTATTTTCAATTCTTATTGATTTGTTTCTTTTACTTTTTGTGCCTCGGCTTTGGCTTTCCATTCTTTTGCAAGAGCAGGGTCTTTTTTAACTCCTATACCTTTCTCATATATTTCCACTAATTGTTCTATAGAATAAACATTACCCTTATCTGCTCTTGGGGTAAAATATGTTATGGCTTTATTGCTTATTTCCTGGGCTTTTTGTTTATCTTTTTTAATACCAAGACCATTCTGGTACATTTCTCCCAATGCAATAATTGGACGAGCTTTCCATTTGTTTGCAGATTCAGTATAATAATTAAATGCTTTAATATAATCTTGTTTTATACCAAATCCTCCGGCCTTATAAATATCTCCTAAATCAGATAGAAAAATAGCAGTGTAATTATTGGCACTCTGTGAATTTTCATTATTTAAAAACTGTATTCCTTCTTTTGCATATTCTTCCGCTTTTGCAAAATTTTTTTCTAATATTTTTCCTGTGTAAAACAAATCAATTAATCTACTGCGTACACCACATAAAGAAAATGTATCATCTCTGTTTTCGGGTTTTATTTGGATAGCTTTAGTATACCATTCTAATGCTGAATTCCCATCAATGGCTATACCTTCCCCATGCAAATTAAGATCACCCAGATATTGCATTGCTTCAAT
>JANPAT010000218.1:0-2748 GCA_031430075.1 Chitinophagaceae bacterium
CTAAATTAATCACTCCAAAAACATGAGGAAATTCTTGATTAATTGAAGGCGATAACTCGTAAACTAATTTGGAAGTTAACTTATTAGGGTCAATGTTTAATTTAATAAGATTAGTTTTTCCTGCAAAATATCTTTCCAAAACACCTTCAACTTGATGTGCAGTACTGCAATGAATAAATCCTTCAATTTCTAAAGAATCAGCTTTGTAAAAACCATTTTTTTGTGCCATCTCCCATTCTTCTAAAGTGGTAACATGATAAATCAATTCCATAATACTAAAATATCTTTTTAATTTGTTGTTCTATTAACATAAAATCGGCAATAACCATTGCAGTAACTGCTTCAATTACTACTGGTGCTCTTAATGCAATACATAAATCATGTCTTCCTTTTACTGAAAATTCTTCTATTGTTTCAGTTTCTGTATTAAATGATTTTTGAATTTTTGGAGTTGATGATGTGGGTTTTATGGCAACTCGAAATACAAGTTCATTGCCATTGGTTAATCCTCCAACAATTCCTCCAGCATGATTAGTTTTTGTGCTGCCTTTATCATCAATCATTGCATCGTTATGTTCTGATCCAAACATTTTTGCTGCAGTAAATCCACTTCCAAACTCAATTCCTTTTACTGCAGGTATTGAAAAAATGGCATGACTTAAAACACTTTCTATACTATCAAAAAATGGTTCGCCTAAACCAATAGGCAAGCCAATTACTTTGCATTCAATGATACCTCCAATAGAATCTTTCGCTTCGATGGCTTTTTCTAATCCTTTATCAATATCTGTTTCACCACCTACTTCAACTATTCTAGAAACAATTGAAATATTTTGTAATATTTTTTTTGCAACAACTCCTGCAGCAACTAAACAAACGGTAAGTCGACCACTAAAATGACCACTTCCTCTATAATCTTCAAATCCTCCAAATTTTTTTGATGCAACAAAATCGGCATGTCCAGGTCGTGGAATTTTTCTTTGCTCTTCATAATCTTTACTTCTAATATTATTATTTTCGAAAATAATAGTTAAAGGAGCTCCAGTTGTTTTATTGTTAAAGATACCAGTTTTGAAAATGGGAATATCATCTTCTTTACGTGGTGTTGTGCCTTTTTGTAAACCACCTTTTCTTCTTTCAATATCTAAATAAAAATCTTCTTCAGATAAAGAAAGACCAGTAGGAACTCCATCTATAACAATACCAACGCATGCTCCATGCGATTCGCCAAAAATATTCACTCTAAAAAATCTTCCAAAACTGTTCATAAATAGAAAAGTAAAAAATTAAAAAAATATCAATACTAATTCCAAATTCAAAATATCCAATTCCTATTTTCTCATCACCCATTTATTCCAAAGTTGTTTTGCATCTGGAGTTAAATTTAATGCAAAAATACCTATAATAAAACTGATTGAAAATACACTTGCTCTGATGATTAAACCATAAAAACCAACTAAATTATTACACAAATAAAATGCAATAAAATAACAAGATACTCCTAATAATAATGCTAGTATATTTTTATAATTGAAAGGCTGCATATTGAATTTTCTTCTTAAAAATTCAAATCGAACCAAATTATAAATAGCAATTGAAATAATATCGGCAAAAGCAGAACCCAATAAACCAAATTTTACAATTAAGAACCAAGTTGCAGGAATTCTTATAGCCAACAAAATTACTCCACTTATAAAATCAAATTTCCAAAAAGTTGATGTTCCAATAATCATATTATTTAAACCTGTTGATGCATCAATAGTTCGGGCGATACAAATAAAAAACATGGTAGATAAACCATATTTCCATGTTTCAGGAATATGTAATACATCTATTAATGGTACAACATTCAACCAGATATTTCCAAATAAGAATAATGCCATTAATGAAAGATTGATACATGATCTATTATAAATTCTATTAATCTCAGGAAAATTTTTATCCTTCCATGCCTTTGCTAAAATGCCTATAGAACCTCCCATTATTGCCTTTTGTGGTACACTTACTAAATTGGCTCCATATTGTGCTAATACAAAATCTCCAACATAGCTTTGACCCATTAATTTGGCAATAACAAACGAATCTACAACACTTGTTATGGCAATAATTATTGTTCCACTAAAAATGAGTGTTTGCATGGAAAGCATTTTCTTCCAAAACTTTTTTGTAACTCGACTAATATTTCGTGAAAGATGAAAATCATTTCGTCTTTTATAATAGATGAGAAGAATAAAAAACAAAATAAAAAACTGAAAACTAAAAATGATGATGAAAGTATTGTAGTTAAATATTTTGAAGAATAATAAAATAATTAGTAATAATGTAATTAATCTTAAAACAGATTCTTTTAAAAAATTTGAAACTATTGATTGATGTTTTACCCAACTATAAGATTCTAGAATAGTAAATAATAACATGCCAAATCCAAACACAAACAAGTAGGAATAATAATCTACAACAAGTGGTGAACGAACAATAAATTTTGAAACAAAATAGGGTTTAATAAAATAGCCAACTATACAAAAAATAGTAAAGCCTAATAAACCCATTACAAAAGTTAGTGTAAGTAATTCATTTTTATTTTTAGGTAAATTATCGTTGTAATAAGGAAAGAATTTATACAGCACAGAAAAAAAACCTAAGCTAGAAAATGCAATAGTGAGTTGTGCAAAATCGAAAAATATTTTTGTGAGCCCCACTTCTCCTTTAGTAAAAATGCCTGTTTTAGTGTAGAAATAAATATTAATT
>JANPAT010000219.1:0-7995 GCA_031430075.1 Chitinophagaceae bacterium
TTAATGTGAATATTCTTTTCACAAACACTTACAAAGATTTCTCTCTCATCAGACCGGTGTTTAAGAACTTTCAAAATTTTTCCGGTCTAAATTAAATAAAACATAAATGTTATTCGAAAATTTACAGCTGATCGAGCCTATATTAAAGGCTTTGAAGTCAGAGGGGTATATAACACCCACACCCATTCAACAACAAGCTATTCCAATTGTACTAGATAAAAAAGATTTATTAGGCGTTGCACAAACAGGTACTGGTAAAACTGCAGCCTTTGCTATTCCTATCATTCAATTGCTTTGTCAAGATAAACATCTTAGTGCAGGAAAAAGAGAAATTCGTTGTTTAATACTAACACCAACAAGAGAATTAGCCATACAAATTGGTGAAAGTTTTGATAGCTATGCAAAACATACACCACTAAGAAACAAAGTAATTTTTGGTGGCGTAAATCAACACAGTCAAGTTGAAGCTTTAAAATATGGGTTAGATATTTTAATTGCAACACCAGGCCGATTATTAGATTTAATGAATCAAAAATTAGTAAACCTCAATCACATTCAATTTTTTGTTTTAGATGAAGCAGATAGAATGCTAGATATGGGTTTTGTGCATGATGTTAAAAAAGTAATTGCAAAACTTCCTGCTAAAAGACAATCATTATTTTTCTCTGCAACCATGCCGAGTGATATTATTGAATTGTCGAAATCAATTCTAACAAATCCTAAAAAAGTTGAGGTAACACCAGCTTCTAGTACTGTTGAAATGATTAATCAAGTGGTTTATTTTATTGATAAAGGCAACAAGAAAAATTTGTTGGTTGATATTTTAAAAGATAACAACATTGAAAGAGCTTTAGTTTTTACCAGAACCAAACATGGTGCAAATAAAGTAGCTGAAGGACTTTCAAAATCTGGTATTAGATCTGAAGCCATACATGGTAATAAATCTCAAAATGCACGACAAGGTGCATTGAATAATTTTAAAACGAAACAAACCAGAGTACTAGTTGCAACTGATATTGCTGCACGAGGAATTGATATTGATGAGTTAACTCACGTTATTAATTTCGAGTTGCCTAATGTTCCAGAATCTTATGTACACAGAATTGGCAGAACTGGTCGTGCTGGTGCAAGTGGTATAGCTATTGCTTTTTGTGATGCGGAAGAAAAACCATTTTTAAAAGATATTCAAAAGCTCATAGGCAAACAAATTGATGTGGTAGAAAATCATGCTTATCCATTAATGAATCATCAAGTAGAAGATACTATTTCTTTCGGTCGTCAGAGAAGTTTTGGTAATAAAAGTTCATTTCAAAAAAATGAAAGAAGATCATTTTCTACCAATAATGATTTACCTAAACGCACTGGTGGTACAATAAAATTTCAACACAGAACTGCTCGATAATAAATAACATTTACTTGTTTCGTCATTTCGAAGTTCTTGCTGAGAAATCTCATATAAATCAACAGATTTCTCGTTCGTTCCTTACTCGAAAAGATAATTAAAATATACAATTTAAATAAATATCATACAACAAAATGAGAAAAATAGATTCTTACAGAAGGCTTTTAGAAGTTACAGAAAAAACAAGCTTAGCAGATTTAAAATCGGTGTATAGAAACTTGATGAAAAACTTTCATCCCGATAAATTTCAGGATAATGATGCTGAAAAAATTATTGCAGAAAATAAAAGTAAAGCTATTATTGAAGCGTATCATTTTTTAGTAAGTATTGCACCAGAAACAATTGCTAATTCTTTTGATCAATATCAAAATACATTGAATACAGCAAGCATTGAAGATTTCGAATACAAAACAGAAATCTTGACTATTAATTTTTCTGATGGTTCTTGTTATGAATATTTTGCTGTACCTAAATCCGTTTATGTTAAACTTGTTAATGCACCTGCACAAGCAAGATTTTTAAGAAGACATATTGCTACAGAATTTATTTATAGAAGTACAAATAAATTGGTTGCAGCATAATTATTTTAATTGTCATTTCGAACGAAGTGAGAAATCTCTTGAATTTTCAATGATTAGATTTCTCGTTCGTTCCTCACTCGAAATGACGATAAATTTTGTAACTAATCCCAAATATCCAATTCCAAATTCCTAATTGGGTAAACTAATTTTTCCCATTGTAATTACAGGAATGTTTTTATGAGTAAATTTATAAAATTCGGAATTTCCACTGATACATTCGTTTGCTAAAACGGCAAATAATATAGCTTCTTTAGCACTAGGGTTTATGCCTAAGCTTGAAGTGTTTTCTATTTTTATCTGTGGCATTTCTGTTTTTAAATTTTGTATTAACAATGGATTATTAATACCACCACCACTAACATACATGGTATATTCTTTTACATGTACATTTTGTTGAATGGCTTTGGCAATGCAAGTTGCAGTATACTTATTTAATGTGGCCAATACATCTTCTGTTCTTAAATTTTTCAAATTAGAATTTTCTAAAGCATCTTCAATAAAATGAGCATTAAAAATTTCTTGTCCTGTTGATTTAGGAAATGGTTGATTAAAAAATGAATGAGATTGTAAAGCCAATAAAAAATCATCATTTACTTTTCCTTGTAAAGCAATTGTTGCATTTTCATCAAATTGTAAATGTTTATCATGTTGTTGTACATAAACATCCATTAAAGTATTTCCTGGTCCTGCATCTGTACAAATAACCTCTTCAAATAATAAAGTTTTAGGTAAAAAAGTAAAATTCGAAATACCACCAATATTTAATAAAACCCTGTTTTCTTTTGTACTACTCAACAAAAAATAATCTCCATAAACTGCTAAAGGTGCACCTTCTCCACTTGCAGCAATATGTTTTTGTCGAAAATCACTAATCGTTATAATGCCAGTATTAACAGCTATTTGGTCGGCATTACCAATTTGCAAAGTTGCATTATCGTAACAAGAATGTGGATGTTTATGTTTGGGTGCATGATAAATGGTTTGTCCATGACTGGCAATGATATCAACATCACTATTTTTTACATTCCATTTTTTTAGAATTTGATTTATGAGTTGTGCATGATGCTTACCCAGATAATTATTCAGCAGACAAACTTTTTCTAAACTAACCTCTTCCTTACAAAAAATTTCCTTCAATTCATTTCTTAATTCATTTGAATATGCAAAAGTTTCAAAATGCAGCAAATCAAATTTTGTTTGTAAGCCACTACCTTGAATTTTGCATAAAGCCAAATCCAAGCCATCTAAAGATGTGCCACTCATTAAACCCAATATTAGCTTTGCTTCTTTATTAGCAATTTGGTTTAGTAGATGAATATCTTTCAACATATATCAAAACTAAGGATTCCTCTTTTTTAATTCACTATCAGCATAACCAAATACACGTTTAACTAAATCTGTTTTTCTAAAATTCAATTGAGTTCTAATTTTTATTTCTTCCTCTGCAACCATTTTATACAATTCATCAACTGCTCTTGCTGCAACATATTGTGTTAATGAATTCTCTACTTTAAAATTCGAAAAAGGTATATTGTTTACAATGTTGGCTATTTTAGTCCATTCTTTATTTGCACCTTCTAAAGCAATAGTGCTATCAATTATGGGTGTATAAGCTTTCATCAATTTTGTGTAAGTTGTTGTTTTAAAATAATCTGTTGCTGCTTGTTGATTATTGGTGACTAATATATTAACCACATCTTTAAAACTCATACTTTGTAAAGCATCTACAAAAATACTTTTTGATGCAGTAAATGATTGTGAAATGGCTCTATTAAATTTATTAGTTGTTTGTGTGATTACATTTCCTAGCCCAGCTTGTGTTGCAATATTGATAATTTTTTGAGCATCGTTCGGAAAAACAAAAGCTATTGCATTATTATTTTGTGGATTACTATAAGCATCGAAACTTTTAAACAATCCTTGTTCTAGTGCTTGTTTTAATCCTAGGGCCATTTCAAATTCAGAAGGAATTAATAAATTAGAGCCAATTTGTTTTAAGGTATCACATGCTGTTATACTAAATAAACAAAAAACAGCTACGATAGTGGATTTTAATTTCATGTTTTTTATTGAAGATAAGGCAATTTTTTAGAGCAGCTTTTAACTTACTATAACTTGTAATAAATTTATGATTCATTAAGATATCTATGTTTTTCTTACATTCGTTATTACCATGATTAGTGAGCAAATAAACGAATCTGAACATCAAGTTGCAAAGTATAACCTAACCGATGCCGAAGAAAAGAAATTAATTCTTAGGCATTACAGGGCTTTATTACGTCAACTCTCCCCAAAACTTAAAAAAGGCGACAAAGAAATTGTTCGACTTGCTTTTGAAATGAGTGTTGAAGCTCATAAAACCATGAGGCGTAAAACAGGCGAGCCTTATATTCTGCATCCATTAGCAGTTGCTATGATTTGTGTTGAAGAAATTGGTTTAGGTGTTAGAAGTACCATTTGTGCTCTATTGCATGATACTGTTGAAGATACTGATATTGTTCTAGAAGATATTGAAAGAGAGTTTGGAACTGAAATAGTAAAAATTGTTGATGGGCTTACCAAGATATCCAATGTTATGGATGCCAACAGTTCTCAGCAAGCTGAAAATTTTAAAAAGATTTTGCTTACACTTACAGATGATCCTAGGGTTATTCTCATAAAACTTGCAGATCGCTTGCATAATATGAGAACGCTTGACTCTATGAAAAAAGAAAAGCAACTTAAAATTGCTTCCGAAACAGTTTGGGTTTATACACCTCTTGCACACAGAATGGGTTTGTATAACATTAAATCTGAAATGGAAGATTTATCCATGAAATATTTGGAGCCAGATATTTATAAAGACATCGCCAAAAAACTTGCCGAAACCAAACGAGAAAGAACACGTTATATCAATGAATTTATTAAACCATTAAAAGAAAAATTAGACAACACCAAACTAGATTTTCAAATTTATGGACGCCCTAAAAGCATTCACTCTATTTGGAATAAAATAAAAAAGCAAGGCGTAACTTTTAATGAAGTGTATGATTTGTTTGCTATAAGAATAATTATCAACTCAACACTACAAAATGAAAAATCTGATTGTTGGAAAGTGTATAGTGTAATTGCTGATGCTTACAACCCAAGACCAGAAAGGCTTAGAGATTGGTTGAGTAATCCTAAAAGTAATGGCTACGAAGCTTTGCATACAACAGTTTTGGGTCCACAAGGTCGTTGGGTTGAAGTTCAGATAAGAACAGCACGAATGAATGAAATTGCAGAGAAAGGTTTAGCAGCACATTTCAAATACAAAGAAGGAACCAATATTGAAGACAGATTTGATAAATGGTTTACACAAATTAGAGAAGTAATTAATAGCCAAGATACTGATGGTATTGATTTTTTGCAAGATTTTAAAACCTCTTTTCTTGCAGAAGAAATTTATGTGTACACACCAAAAGGCGAAATTAAAATGTTGCCTAAAGGGAGCTCTGCACTTGATTTTGCTTTTTCAATTCACTCTGCAGTTGGTAGTAAATGTATAGGTGCAAAAGTGCATCATAAGTTAGTACCTATAAGTCACAAATTAAGAAGTGGAGATCAAATTGAAATTATTACCAGTAATAAACAAAAGCCAAATGAAGATTGGTTGCAACACGTAGTTACTGCTAAAGCAAAAGCTAAAATAAAAGATGCTTTAAGAGAGGAAAAAAGAAAAGTTGCAGAAGATGGAAAATATATTTTGCAAAGAAAGTTAGAAGGCCTAGGTGCTGCTTATACACCTTCGAACATTGAAGAAGTAACGATATTCTACAAACTCAGTTCTCAGCTTGAGTTGTTGTACAGAATTGCAATAAAAAATATTGATTTAAAAGAATTAAAAGACTTTACAGTTGTTGGTAATAAACTAGAGCAGCCCAAACCTATTATTGTAGAAAAAATTGAACCTCCTTTTGACCCTAGTAGTAAACAATACTCTAAAAAAGAAACCGAGTTAATTATTTTTGGCGAAAGCAGCGATCAAATTCAATATCAATTAGCCAAATGCTGTAACCCAATACCAGGCGATAATGTTTTTGGTTTTGTAAGCATCGGTAAAGGCATGGTAATTCATAGAACCAATTGCCCAAATGCAACACAACTCATGTCGAATTATGGACATAGAATTGTAAAAACTAAATGGGCAAAAAATAAAGAAATTTCTTTTTTAACCGGATTAAAAATTATTGGTTTAGATGATGTTGGAATTGTAAATAAAATCACCAATATTATAAGTGGCCAAATGAAAATTAATATTGCAGGGCTTAGTATTGATAGTGAATCTGGTGTTTTTGAAGGCATGATAAAAGTTTTTGTACGAGATAAGGAAGAGTTGGAAGAGTTGGTTATTAATTTAAAAAAACTTGAAGGCATTCAAAGTGTAGATCGTTTTGATGCTGAAGAATAGCTTTTTCTTTTTTTATTTTCATTTATCTTGCACCAAGAAAATTTATCATGCAAATTGTAGAAGTTACCAACCTTAATACTGAAGAAGAATTTATTTTAGCTAGTGTACTTATCAATAAAAATACACCCAATTACATTAGACCATTAGATAAAGAGATCAAGGATATTTTTAATCCATCAATCAATAAAAATTTTAAATATGGCGATGCAAAAAGATGGATTTTAAAAAATGATAGCAACCAATTAATAGGCAGAATAGGTGCTTTTACCAATTCAAAATATATAAGTAAAGGAACAGATTTCTTAACAGGTGGCATTGGCTTTTTTGAATGCATCCATATTCAAGAAGCTGCAAACTTATTATTCGATACTGCAAAAAAATGGTTATTTGAGCAAGGTATGGAAGCCATGGATGGACCAATAAATTTCGGTGATAGAGATAAATATTGGGGATTGATGGTTGAAGGTTTTGATAAAGAACCAGTTTATGGAATGCCATTTAATCCAAGTTATTATCAAGAGCTTTTTGAAAATTATGGTTTTAAAAATTACTACAATCAGTATTGGTTTTCTATGAGTGTGGATGATGATTTGCCAGCAAGATTTCAAGAAAGGTATCATAAGTTCAAATCAAAACCAGACTACAGTGCAAGACATGTGGAATCTAATCAACTAGATAAATATGCAAACGATTTTGCAACTGTTTATAATGCTGCATGGGCACAGCATGGAGAAGCAAAAGCTATAACAAAAGAAGAGGTTGAAAAACTTTTTAAAACCATGAAGCCTATTATGGATGAAAGAGTAATTTGGTTTGCCTATTACAAAGAAGAGCCTATTGCAATGTTCATTAATATTCCAGATGTGAATCAATATTTCAAACATTTTAATGGCAAACTCACTTTACTAAATAAACTGAAATTATTATGGATGATGAAAACTATGAAACGTAAAAAGCTAACTGGTTTAGTTTTTGGAGTTGTGCCGAAATATCAAACTTTAGGAATTGATAGTTTTTTAATTCAATCCTGTGGCTATTTTATGCAACATAAAAATTGGTACGATAGTTATGAAATGGGTTGGGCAGGAGATTGGAATCCGAAAATGCTTAATATTTATAAGAGTTTAGGAGGCACACAAAGTAGAAGAATGGTAACCTATCGTTTTATTTTTAATGAAGAAAAATCTCCCTTCGAACGACATCCAGTTATGGATTATAAATAATCATGGTATGAATTTTGTAAACTTTTGTATCTTTATTATATCATCTAACAAAAAAAATAAAATGAAAAAATTATTGATGAGCTTTCTATTGATTATGGGCATTGGTTTTGTTGTTTCAGCACAAACTACACCTATAAAAGAAAAAGCTTCAAAAGAAAAAATGGCTATCAAAGAACATGTTTGTACAGATGCTTGCAAAAAAGCAGGTAAATGTGTTTTAAAAGATGGCGAAAAATGTAAAAAAGCTTGTTGCAGTAAAGACAAAAAAGGAATGAAAGAACATGCTTGTACAGATGCTTGCAAAAAAGCAGGTAAATGTGTTTTAAAAGATGGCGAAAAATGTAAAAAAGCTTGTTGCAG
>JANPAT010000220.1:0-8650 GCA_031430075.1 Chitinophagaceae bacterium
GAATTATTAACTGCTGCTCAAGCATTGGATTTTAGAAGACCAGAAAAATCATCTCCATATTTAGAAAAAATTATTACAAATTATAGAACTAAAGTTTCGTTTAATGAAAAGGACAGATTAATACATGATGATATAGAATCTACAGTTGCGTTTATAAGAAGTTATGAACTTAACTAATTTCCGTATTTGAATATTTTTTTCTTTTTTGTAACTAATGCTTTTCGTAATAAGCTTCCTGTAATAGCAGAAAAACCTGCAACTAATCCACCTACAATTGTAGTAACTAAAATAAGCAGTGCATAATTTCCTTTTAACGGCAAAATACTGGCAACTTTTTGTGATAATAAATGTTCATTAGCAAAATCAATCTTTAATGCTAAAATCAACCATAAAATAAAAATAGAAACAAAGCCTGCTAAAAAACTTTTGCCTGTATGTTGAGGTATTGCTGTAAAAACTGCTACAGTTGTAATTGCAAAACTCCACCAAGGAAATTCAAATAAACCAATGGCAAAAGCAAGTAATGCTGTTAAAAGAATTGATGTAATGGTTTTCAAAGTTTAATGTTTTTGAGGTTCTAAATAAGATTCTAGTTCGGCCATCATATTTTCACTACCAATAAAAAAAGGACAACGTTGATGTAACTCAGTTGGTACAATATCTAAAATTCTTTGTTCGCCATTTGTTGCTTTTCCACCTGCAACTTCTACAATAAAAGCAAAAGGATTACACTCGTAAAGCAAACGTAATTTCCCATTGGGTTTATCGGTAGTTCCAGGATACATAAAAATTCCACCTTTAATTAAATTTCTGTGCACATCACTTACCATACTACCAATATAACGTTGAGTGTATGGACCACCATTTGTTTTATTTTTTTTCTGACAAGCATCAATATATTTTTTTACTCGATCATTATATTGAAAAAAGTTTCCATGATTTACAGAATAAATTTTTCCATCTTTTGGGCATTGAATATTTGCATGAGATAAACTAAACTCCCCAATAGATGGGTCTAATGTAAAACCATTTACCCCTCTTCGTGTGGCATAAACTAACATGGTAGATGAACCATAAACAATATACCCTGCAGCAACTTGTTTTCTTCCAGGTTGCAAAAAATCTTCCATAGTACAAGCTGTGCCTAAATCTGTTACTCTTCTATAAATACTAAAAATAGTTCCTATAGAAACATTTACATCAATATTGCTGCTGCCATCTAATGGATCAAATAAACAAACATACTTGCTTTGATTACTTAATTCATCATCAAATATTTCAATATCATCAAGCTCTTCACTCCCAATTCCTGCACAAGAAATTCCATGTTTTAGAACACCAATTAATTGATTGTTGGCATATACATCTAATTTTTTAACTTCTTCTCCTTGAATATTTGTTGTGCCTTCATCACCAAGTATATCAACTAATCCAGCTTTATTAACTTCTACATTTACTCGTTTTGCAGCCAACCCAATTTCTCTTAATAATCTACTTAATTCACCTGTTGCCTTAGGAAAATTTCTTAATTGTTGAAGTGTAAATTCGTCGAGTGTTAGAATGTTACGATTAATCATAAATAATACTAAAATTTAATTTTGGCTTATTGCAAACTTATGTTTTTTTGATGGTAAGAAAAATGACTTTAGTATTTTAATTATCGCTTTTAACACTTACAAAAAAATGGCTACTTCTCAGTAGCCATTTGAAAAATATTTTACCAAATTTTAATTCTGTCTTTTTCTGCAATAAACATTTTATCTCCTTCTTTTACACTAAATGCCTTGTAAAAAGGTTCAAAGTTCATTAATGGAGCCATTACACGATAAGATGGGGGTGAATGTGGATCTGTATTAATTCTTTGACGAACTACTTCATCTTTAAGTTTTGCTCTCCAAATTTGAGCATAGCTCATAAAGAATCTTTGATCTGGAGTAAAGCCATCAATCTTTACTGTATCCTTACCCTGTTTGGTTAATTTGAATGCATCATAAGCAATTGCAATGCCACCCATATCAGCAATATTTTCTCCCGTAGTTAAAGCACCTTTTACATGCAAAGTATCTAAAACTGTAAATGTGTTATAAAGATTTATTACTGCATTTCCTTTTTCTTTAAACTTAGCTTCATCGTCTTTTGTCCACCAATTTTTCAAATTACCATCTTTATTATATTGGGCACCTTGATCATCAAAACCATGTGTCATTTCATGGCCAATTACCATTCCTATTCCACCATAATTTATGGCATCATCAGCATTTGAATCAAAGAAAGGAAATTGTAAAATACCTGCTGGAAAAACAATTTCATTAAATGTTGGGTTATAGTAAGCATTTACTGTTGATGGACTCATACCCCACTCTGTTCTATCTACTTTTTGGCCTACTTTACTTACTTGATAATTGTATTCGTTTTTAGAAGATGAAATTAAATTATTAAAGTATTGCCCTTTATCGATAGTTACTTTACTATAGTCTTTCCACTTATCAGGATAACCAATTTTTTTGATGAAAGTGTACAACTTTTCTTTTGCTTTAACTTTTGTTTCGGCACTCATCCAATCTAAATTATTAATTCTATTTTCAAATGCTTTTTGTAAATTATTAATTAACTCCATCATTCTACTTTTAGCATCTGCAGTAAAGAATTTTTTTACATATAATTGACCCAATGCCTCACTTAAAGTATTATCTGTAGTTTCTACAACACGCTCCCATCTTGGTTTTAATTGTTTTTTTCCACTTAAAGCTTTGCCATTATAATCGAAACTTGCATTTACAAAATCGTTACTTAAATCACTTGCTGTTTGAGTTAACAATCTAGTTTTTAAATATAATTGCCAAGTGGTAATTGGTGTAGTAGTTAACAAACCATTTACTGCCTGATAATATTTTGGCTGACTTAAATTAACAGAATCAGTTTTAATTTTCATTGTTTTTAATGTACTAGCCCAACCCATATTGGGCATTGCTTTATCCATAGCAGCAACAGCCATTTTATTGTAATTAACTTGTGGGTTTCTTAACTCAACATTGGTTAAATGAGATGCTGCCATTTGTTTTTCTAATTCATATACCAACTCTACATTTTTATTTGCAGTATTGGAATCGGAACCAGTAAGTGTAAATAATTTGTTTAAATAAGTTTTATATGCTTTAATAACATCAAGTGTTGCTGGATCAGTTTTAAAATAATAATCTCTATCGGGTAAACCCAAACCTGTTTGATAAAATGTAGGCAAATTCATGGTACTATTTTTTTCATCTGCACCAATCCATAAACCAATAAAAGATGTTAAGTATTCTGTTTGTTGTTCAGCAACCAAACTCATTAAAGATGGAACATTTTTTACTGCATCAATTTTTGCGAAATAAGGTTTCAAAGGTTCGTAACCTAATTTATCAATAGTAACAGTATCCATACCCGATGCATAAAAATCAGCAACTTGTTGTTCTACAGTTCCAGTTTTATTTGAGCTTTTCGATAAATCTTCGAAAATGGTTTTTAAATTATCTTTTGTTCCATTGTAAATATCTAAAAAAGCACCTGCACTACTTTCAGTAGGAGCAATTACAGTAGTATTAAACCATTTGCCATTTACAAACATGTAAAAATCATCAGTTGATTTTATACTGCTATCGATATTTTCTATTGTTAAAAATTTTTGATTGGTATTTTTATCAGAATTACAGCTAATTATTATTAGCATCATGATAAAAATTGAAAGGGATATTTTCCTCATAATATTTTTTTTTGGAAAGTGAATGTAAGGTTTTAGTAATTTTTAAATATATATTTTATATAATTGGCTATTATTTTAGTCAAAAATTTTACCAGCATTTAAAATATTATTGGGGTCGAAAGCTTTTTTAATCATTTTCATAAGATGCATGTTGGTAGAATCGCAAACTATATCCATATATGGTTTTTGAATTAATCCAATTCCATGTTCGCCACTCACTACACCTCCTAAGCTTTTAACTATTTTGAATAATTCTCTTAAAATTTTTGTCATCTCTTCATTGCCATGACTATTTTTTATTGTTGGATGATTGATACGAATATGCAAATTTCCATCACCAGCATGTCCATAACAAACAGCATGAAAACCATATTGCTTTCCTAATTGTTTAACTCCCCTTATTAATTTTGGCAGTTCTGCTCTGGGTACTACTGTATCCTCTTCAATGGTATAACCAGCAAGCTTTACAGCTTCAGCAGCTCTTCGTCTTAACTTCCATAATTCTTGTTTTTGTTGATGATCGTCTGCAAAAAATATTTCTCCTGATTCAAACTCATTCATCAATTCAGCAATTTGTTCCATCTCTTGCATTAACACATCTATATTATTTCCATCCACTTCAATAATTAAATGTGCAGCAATATTATCACTTACAGGCACTGCAAAACTTTCTACCATTTTACTTACAATCTTTAAAGCATCAATTTCAATTAGCTCTAATGCACTTGGTGTAAAACCTGCTCTGAATATAGCACTTACAGCTTCACTTGCTTTTTCTAAAGATGCAAATGGAACCAACATTAACAAATCAAATTTTGGCAACGGAATTAAACGTAAAACAATTTTGGTAACAATACCCAATGTGCCTTCGCTACCCACAATTAATTGAGTAAGATTGTAACCTGTAACATTTTTTAACACATTGGCACCCGTCCAAATAATTTCACCATTAGGCAAAACCACTTCTAAATTCAATACATAATCTTTAACCACACCATATTTCACAGCTTTTGGCCCACCACTATTTTCTGCAATATTTCCACCAATAAAACAAGAACCTTTACTACTAGGGTCGGGTGGATAGAATAATCCTTTTTCTTTAACAGCATTCATCAACACTTCAGTTATTACACCAGGTTCAGTAGTAATTTGCAAATTTCTTTCATCAATATTGATGATGCTATTCATTCGTTCTGTCGATATTACCACACCACCATAATGAGGTAATGCACCACCACTTAAACCAGTGCCAGCACCACGTGGTGTAACAGGAATGAAATTTTGATTACAGATTTTCATGATAGCAGAAATTTCATCTGCAGTTCTTGGTTTTACTACTACTTCAGGAAGAAATTTTAAAATTTCAGTTTCATCTTTACTAAAATATTCAAGGGTTTCAGCATCAATAAAAACAAAAGAATCGCCAATTATTTTTTTGAAAGAAAGTATATGTTCGGGAGTAATTTTCATTAATTGTAATAAATAATAAATGACTTAATTTGTAAACTTAGCTATTGCTTTTTCTGGAACTGCTACTAATTTTTTTTGAGTGTAATCGAAACACAAAATTCCTGTTTTTGCTTTAGCACTAATATTTTTTTTACCTGCTACATTTTTTTCAATGAGATAAAATAAATCAAATCCCAACTTTGAAATATTATTTACAGTTACAGAAATCTCAACTTCATCGCCATAAAATAATTCTGCTTTAAATTCTATTGCAGCATCTACCATAATAGAACTACAGCCTTCAATATCCATTTCAGAATATCCATGATGTTTAAAAAATTGAAGTCGGGCTTCTTGAATTAATGCCAAAAAGCTATCGTTACCAACATGGCCCCCATAATTTATATCGGTAATTCTAATGGCAATTTTTGTACTGAACTGAAATGACTTGGGTAAATTTATTTTAACTCTATCCATGCTTCAAACTTACATCTTCAAAAAAATATTTTTTAAAATATTTGGTTTATATTATAAACTACTTTATGTTTGTTTTCTCAAATTCTAATAATGAAAGCAACTTGGATTATTTTTTTCTTTATAGTTTTTGCCAAAACTTCAATTGCTCAGGTTATGATTTCTGGAACTGTGAAAGATAATAAAGGCAAGGCTTTAAGAGGCTCAAGTATTACTTTAAAAGATTCTTATGATGGTGCAGTTTCTGACTCGTTGGGTAAATTTTCTTTTAACACATTTGAAAAAGGGAAATTTATTGCTGAAGCGAAAATGATAGATTATACACCCAATACTCAAGAAATAAATATCACCAACGAAAATATTACACTAAATTTTAGCTTAAAAGAAGAGTTGAATGAATTAAAAGCAATCACTATAACTGCAGGCTCATTTGAAGCCAGTGATAGAAAAAGAGCAGCTACTGTTTTAAGTTCTTTAGATATTGTAACAACAGCAAATGCAAATGCAGATATTACAGGTGCTGTAAAAACTTTACCAGGTGCACAACAAATAGGCGAACAAGAAGGTTTATTTGTTCGTGGAGGTGCTGGCTATGAAACCAAACAATTTATTGATGGCACTTATGTAAACAATCCATTCTTTTCTGGTGCACAAGATATTGCTACTCGTGGTAGATTTTCGCCATTTTTATTTAAAGGAACTGTGTTTAGTACTGGTGGATATTCAGCTTTATATGGACAAGCATTATCATCTGCACTTATTTTAGAGAGTATTGATTTACCAGAAAAAACTGAAGCTAGTGCATCTGTTTCATCTGTTTTTATTGGTGCAGGAATTCAAAATTTAGCTGCCAATAAAAAATCATCTTATGGTTTAAATTATGGCTACACTAATCTGCTACCCTATTTTGAAATTGTAAAACAAAAACCTGACTATTTCACAATACCTGCTTTTCATAATTTGGATGGAAATTTTAGAATCAAAACAAAAACAGGAATCATTAAATTCTATTCACAATATAATTCTGCAGACTTAGGATTAAGAAGACCAAATATTGATGATGCCAATTTAAAAAATACATTTGGAGTAACCAACTCAAATTGGTATAACAACATTAGCTGGAAAGATTTTTTAGGCAATGGTTGGAGAATAAATATTGCTGGAAGTTATAGTACCAATACTGATCATTTATTACAAGAAATTCAAAATAAAAATAACATTAAAACTACAACTGGCTTAAGTTATATCGATAACAACAACTTCATCATTGACCAAACTGCAAATGTTTCACAACTGAAAACTGTTGTAGAAAAAAAACTTGGTGGTATTAGTTATGTAAGATTTGGTGGTGAGTATTGGCATAGTTACTTAAAAAGCAAATACAACAATTTATCTACAACTTTAAATGATGATTTATTTGCAGGATTTGCAGAATCAGATATTTATATTTCAAATTCTTTTGTAGCTAAAGTTGGGGCAAGAGTGGAGCACTCTTCTATCATAAACAAATGGAATTTTGCACCTAGAATTTCATTGGCATATAAAGTAGGCAAAGAAGGACAAATGAGTTTTGCTTATGGAGATTTTTACCAAAAACCAGAAAACATTTATTTATTTAATACTAAAAATTTCAACTATACCAAAGCCACACATTACATTTTGAATTATTCTAAAATGAATCAGTTTTATACTTTTAGAATAGAAGGTTTTTATAAAAAATATCAAGACTTAGTTAAAACCTATCCAACTTATAATAATGATGGAAGTGGCTATGCACAAGGTATTGAACTATTTTGGAGAGATAAAAAAACTTTTAAAAATGTAGACTATTGGTTAAGCTATTCTTACCTAGATACAAAGAGAGATTTTAATAATTATCCAACACAATTACAACCCAATTTTGCAGCTAACCATACAGCAAGCTTAGTAGTAAAAAGATTTGTTGTAAAATGGAAAACAGGTTTCAACTTTACTTATAGTTATGCTACTGGCAGACCATATTATAATTTTCAAAATAATGGAAGTGGATTTAAGATTAAAGATGAAGGAAAAACAATACCATTTAACAGCTTAAGTTTTAGTTTAAATTATTTACCTCACTTAGGAAATCAAAAAGCAAAATCATTTATAGTTTGGGTGGCAAGCATTACTAATGTCTTAAATCAAAATCAAGTTTTTGGTTATAACTATTCTTACGATGGAAATATCAAACAAGCCATCAATCCTCCTGCACAGCAGTTTTTCTTTTTAGGCTGTTTCATAAGTTGGGGAATTGATAGAACACAAAATGCAATTAACAATAATCTATAAATAAAAAACAATTTTAATCAAACACAAAAATCATCAACATGAAAAAATTAATTCTATTAACATTTATCACAGTAAGTTTTATAGCTACTTCTTTCAGTCAAAACGAAAAATACATGGCTGCTATGGGTAGCACTTTACAACAATACAGTGCTGCAAAAACAGCTGAAGAAATGATTGCAGTTGCAGCAAAATTTGAACGTATTGCAGATGCAGAAAAAACACAATGGTTACCCTATTACTATGCAGCATTAGTTAAAGCAAGAATGAGTATGGAAGGAATGGGCGGAGATAAAGATAAAGTTGCCGATGAAGCAACAGAACTTATTAATAAAGCCATTGAAATTGATAAAACAAATAGTGAAATTTATTGTGTTAAAACAATGATTTGTTATGCAAAAATGATGGTTGATCCTATGAATCGTTGGATGCAATATGGTGCAGAAGCCAATGCCAATTTAGATGAAGCCATAAAATTTGATGCTACAAATCCACGCCCTTATGTTTTACAAGCCACTTCATTAAAAAATACACCTGAACAATTTGGAGGTGGTTGTGCAACTGCAAAACCCTTAGCAGAAAAAGCTGCTAAAATGTTAGCAGAATTTAAACCTGCAACTCCACTTAATCCAAATTGGGGAAAAGAAAGTATAGAAGCTATTTTAAATAATTGCAAAT
>JANPAT010000221.1:0-1956 GCA_031430075.1 Chitinophagaceae bacterium
ATAGGCTCGATCAGCTGTAAATTTTCGAATAACATTTATGTTTTATTTAATTTAGACCGGAAAAATTTTGAAAGTTCTTAAACACCGGTCTGATGAGAGAGAAATCTTTGTAAGTGTTTGTGAAAAGAATATTCACATTAAACTTGAAATGCAAAGCTAAGGTTTTTATGCTGCCCTTAATCAATTGTACGAGTTAAATATTTGTTTGCTTATTTTTCTTAACACTTTATATTCGTTGCACAACTGCATAAAAAAATGAACACCACCAAACAATACGGTATTTTAAGTTTGCCTGTAATTGTTGCTGCTCTTGGTTATTTTGTTGATATTTACGATTTGTTATTGTTTAGTATTATACGTGTTCCATCTTTACAATCATTGGGTTTAAACGAAACTCAAATTGCTGATGATGGTTTAAAAATTATCAATATTCAAATGATTGGTTTGCTAATTGGTGGTATTCTTTGGGGAATTTTAGGAGATAAACTAGGCAGAATGAAAGTACTATTTGCTTCTATCATTCTTTATTCATTAGGCAATATTGCTAATGGTTTTGTTGAAACAGTGAATCAATATGCAGCTGTTAGATTTATTAGTGGTATTGGTTTAGCTGGAGAACTAGGTGCTAGTATTACTTTGGTTACAGAAATTTTATCGAAAGAAAAAAGAGGGTTAGGAACTTCTGTTGTAGCAGGAATTGGCTTAACTGGTGCCGTGTTTGCATTTATTATGAAAGAAAATTTTGATTGGAGAACTTGTTATTTTATTGGTGGTGGTATGGGCTTTATGTTATTATTTTTAAGGGCTAGTGTTTTAGAATCGAGCATGTTTAATGTAGTTAAAAAATCTGGTGTAATACGTGGAAATTTTATGATGCTCTTCAATAACAAAAAAAGATTTTCGAAATATATAAAAGCTATTTTAATTGGATTACCTACTTGGTATGTTATTGGAATTTTAATAACTTTTTCAGACAAGTTTGGAAAAGAAATGAATATTATAGGAAAAATTGATCCTGGAAAATCTATCATGTTTGCCTATGTTGCCATTTCTATTGGAGACCTTGCAGTTGGATTTATTAGCAATTGGATTAAAAGTAGAAAAAAAGCCATGTGGTTTTTTTATAGCATCACTATTCTTGCCATAATATTATTCTTCAATTTACAAAATCAAACGAACCAAACACTGTATTGGGTATGTGCTCTATTAGGATTTGGTACAGGATTTTGGGCTTTATTTGTTACTATGAGTGCAGAACAATTTGGTACTAATATTAGAGCAACAGCTACAACAACTACACCTAATATGGTAAGGGGTTCATTGGTTTTTGTATCATTAATTTTTACTTCAATGCACAATAGTTTTGGCTATTTACATAGTGGTTGGATTACGGGTATAATTATTATGCTCATTGCCATAACTGCATTATATTTTACTGAAGAAACTTTTGGTAAAGATTTAAATTATGTTGAAGTATAAAATTTGATAGCATTGAATAACAAGGAAAACAATATAATAAAACCAACTAAATTTTTAATCATTCGATTTTCATCGATTGGCGATATTGTTTTAACTACTCCAGTAATTCGTTGCTTAAAACAGCAATTTAAAAATTGTGAAGTTCACTTTCTTACTAAAACCCAATATGCATCAATAGTTGAAAACAATCCTTATATTGATAAAGTAATTCATTTAGATAAAAGTTGGTTGTTGATGATGCATTTATTAAAGCTAGAAAATTATCATTACATCATCGATCTACACCACAACCTTAGAACACTAAGAATAAAATATCAACTCAAAGCAAAAGCTTTTTCTTTCAACAAACTGAACATAGAAAAATGGTTGATGACTGCATTAAAAATAAATGTTCTTCCAAAAAAACACATTGTTGATAGGTATTTTGAAACATTAGAAGAATTTGATGTAGTGAATGATGGCAAGGGATTAGATTAT
>JANPAT010000222.1:0-1836 GCA_031430075.1 Chitinophagaceae bacterium
GGCCAGCAGGATGCGGCGGTGCGCATGCGTGACCAGCTTGCGCACGTCTTCTGACGCGAAGTTTTCGATCCGCGAGGCCTCCAGCATCAGCCCTGATATCGAGGCGGTAAATGCCCGCAGCAGATCGTTGTGGCTGGCGGCAGCCAGTGCGGTGTGCCAGTTGGCGTTTTCTTCCAGAAAGCGTGGAACATCATGGAGCGCCGCTTCGTCCAGACGGGTCGAAATCAGCTTGAGCGATGTCAGGTCATCGGCAGTGCGGTTGTACGCGGCGAGGTAGGCCACCATGGGCTCTACTGCCTGACGCGCTTCGACCAGAGCGCTGAGGGGGATGCTGCGGCCTTTGGCGAACAGCTTTATGTGGCCTGCCAGCTGTGCATCGGTTGGCCTTGACACCACTGAGCCGCCATAGCGTCCAGCACGAGTGCGGACCAGGCCCTGTGCACCAAGAATGCGCAGCGCTTCGCGCACTGAGCCGCGGCTCAGGCCCGATGAGGCCACAAGTTCGCGTTCGGTCGGCAGGGGTGAGCCGGGTGGGTAAGCGCCGCTGAGGATTTGCTGCTGCAGCTTTTCGGCCAGCACATCGCAGGAGTTGGGTACGTTGATGGTACCCAGCGCTTCAAGCATCGAAATCGAAGATTTGGCATCAGCCGTAAGGGAATTCAAAGTTGGCATGGACGTAATTTAACGTTATTATTTGGCATAGTCAATTGTAGGACCAAAGAAGGAGAAAAAATATGACGGCAACAGCAAGCGGGCAACAGCCCGGCTTTTTACCGCTGGACGGAATCCGCGTGCTGGATTTCTCCAAGGTGCTGGCTGGCCCCCTGTGCACCCAGTACCTGGGAGATATGGGCGCCGATGTAGTCAAGATCGAGCCATGCCGCGGAGGTGATGACACGCGTCATTGGCCACCGTTCGAGGACGGCACCGGCACCATATTTTTGGCCGTCAACCGGAATAAGCGCAGCTTGGCAGTTGACCTGAAGTCTCGTGAAGGCTTGGCAATCTGTCAGAAACTAGCCGCGCAGTGCGACGTTGTAATCGAGAGTTTTGGCCCCGGTGTTGCCGAGCGGTTGGGCATTGGTTATGAAGACCTGAAAGCCATCAATCCGCGCCTGGTCTATTGCAGTATTTCAGGTTACGGCACACGTGGTCCGATGAAAGACGGCAAGGGCTACGACCTGATTGCGCAGGCTTTTACCGGCATGCTGTCAATGACTGGCGAGCCCGATGGTCCGCCGGTACGCAGCCCCTTTTCGCCGGTTGACCAGGGCACTGGCCTGCATGCAGTCATCGGTATCATGGGCGGGCTGATGCAGCGTTCGGTCACGGGGCAGGGTATCAAATTGGAAGCCTCGTTGTTTGATAGCGCAGTGAGTTTTCTGGGCTATTTTCTGCAGGGCTACTGGCAGCGCGGCACCGAGCCTGTACGGCCTGGCTCTGGTCATGAATCGCTGTGTCCTTACCAGGTGTTCGAGACCCTTGACAAACCCCTGATCCTGGGGGTTGCCAACGATGGGCTGTGGCTGTCGTTTTGCGAAGTTGCCGGGCAGCCGGCGTTGGCTAGCGACCCCCGGTTTGCCACCGGCGCAGATCGGGTGCGCCACAGGGCCCAGACAATCGAAGTGGTTGCTGACATCATGCGCAGCAGGACCCGCACAGAGTGGACCGCGTTGCTGGAGTCAAGGGGTATTCCGTGCTCGCCGGTGCATACCCTGGGAGAGCTTTCCCGGCACCCGCAAACAGAGGCTTCCGGGATGATCGTCACCTACTCCAATGATGGGCAGCGGACGCTCAAAAGCGTGGCTGCTCCCCTGCGCGCAGACGGCTCACGGC
>JANPAT010000223.1:0-1887 GCA_031430075.1 Chitinophagaceae bacterium
GCTTGTAGGGTTGCAAAAAAAGAAAGCCACAAGCATAAATTTGCAAAAGTTAAAAACTTTTTCATTTAGGGTATAATTAAACTTCTTTTGCAAACAATAAGTAGGTCCGGAGTTCACAAAAGTATGTTTTGTTGATATGCAATTTAACTATTTAAATAAGGGATAAAATTGCTTGTGAATAATTTTATTTATTTTATTCCAATATTTTTTTTATGTGAATAGCTTTTAACAAACATTGAAGCTTAATTTTGCAGCATGAATGTTAAAGACGATTTGCAACAACGTTGGTGGACTTTAGAAGCAAAGCTGTTAGATCGTTTTGAAAAAAAACCTGATACTGAGGCTATTTTATTTTTAATTGGAATGCAAGAAACAGGTTATATTACCAGTAAAATTACTAAAGAACAAAAGCAAGACTTAATGCATGTAGCAGTTTGCACTGTATTAAGTAGTAGTGGCTATTTTAGTTTAGAATTAAAAGACGAAGAGGGTTGGCCACATTTTGCACAACTTAAAGAATTACCTACTTTATCATTAATTGAACAAGAAAATTTTTTGAAAGACCACATTCTGCTTTACTTTGAACAACAAGGAATAATTTAACCAGTACATTTTAGACCCACATGAAATTAATAAGCAAGATTTTTATTTTCATTTTTTTATTTTCTATTAGCAACAATTCTTTTGCTCAAAATAAAGAAACTATTATAGAAATTACTACAGATTTTGGAGTGATGAAAGCGAGGTTATACAACAGCACTCCTTTACATAAAGAAAACTTTATTAACCTCATAAAAAAAGGATTTTACGATAGTTTATTATTTCATAGGGTGATTAATACTTTTATGATTCAAGGCGGAGATCCAACAAGTAAAAATGCAGATAGTTCTGCAACTTTAGGTTCTGGAGAAATACCAGATTTGCCCACCATTCCAGCAGAGTTTAGAAAAAATTTAATACACAAAAAAGGAGTTTTAGCTGCAGCAAGAGATAATAATCCAGAAAAGAAAAGTAGTAATTGTCAGTTTTATATTGTTCATGGAAAAAAAACAGATACGGCACAATTAAACCCTGAAAATAGTTATACAAAAGAGCAAAAAGAAATTTATCAAAGAATGGGAGGAACACCACGATTAGATCAGAATTACACTGTTTTTGGGGAAGTTTTTGCAGGCATGGATATAATTGATAAAATTGCAGTAACACCTGTTAATGAAATGGACAGACCAAAACAAAATATTAGAATGAAAATTAAAATCATCAATTAAAAAAATACAACATGAATTTTCCAGCACAATTACGTTACACTAAAGATCATGAATGGATTTCTCTTGAAGGAGACATTGCAACAATTGGTATTACAGAATTTGCACAAAGCGAATTAGGCGATATTGTTTTTTGCGATATTAATGCTGTTGGTAAAAGCTTTGCTGCTGGCGAAGTTTTTGGTAGTGTTGAAGCTGTAAAAACAGTGAGTGATTTATTTTCTCCTATAAGTGGAACGATTACAGAAATGAATGGTAACTTAGAAAAAAATCCTGAGTTGGTAAATAATGAACCATACCAAGGTGGTTGGATGATTAAAATGAAAGTAGATAATGTTACTGATGTTGAAGAGTTAATGTCTGCAAATGATTATGCTGCTTTAGTAGGTTAAATTAAAACCAAGTTTTGATTTTATATTATATAATATTTCCCATTTTATTTTTACTCTCATTACTCCCTTTACGAGTATTGTATTTATTAAGTAATGTCATTTATTTTTTGGTATATTATGTATTTGGTTATAGAAAAGAGGTGGTATTTAAAAATTTGAGTATTGCTTTTCCTGAAAAGTCGGAACAAGAAAAAATAAAAATTGCAAAAGAGTTTTATGGGTTGTTTATA
>JANPAT010000224.1:0-2055 GCA_031430075.1 Chitinophagaceae bacterium
TTTAATTATGATGCTTGCACCGGATGTTCTATTTGCTTTGAACAATGTCCTTGCCATGCTATTGAAATGATTCCTGAACCACAAAATTCGATTTCCGATGTCAATAAAAAATAAATTAATTGCAACAATAGATGGTAATGAAGCTGCAGCATATGTTGCCTATAGAGTAAATGAAATTTGTGCAATATATCCTATTACTCCATCTTCAAATATGGCAGAGCTTGCCGATGAATGGAGTGCAAAAGGAATTAAAAATATTTGGGGAAATATTCCTCATGTTATAGAAATGCAAAGTGAAGCTGGTGCTGCTGGTACTGTACATGGTGCATTGCAAACAGGTGCTTTAACTACCACTTTTACAGCCTCGCAAGGTTTAATGTTAATGCTGCCTAATATGTATAAAATTGCTGGAGAACTTACACCAGCTGTTTTTCATATTGCTGCCAGATCTTTAGCAGCACAAGGTCTTTCAATTTTTGGCGATCATCAAGATGTAATGGCGGCAAGAACAACAGGCTTTGCAATGTTAAGTTCTGCAAGTGTTCAGGAAGCACATGATTTTGCTTTAATTGCACAAGTTGCAACATTAAAATCTAGAATTCCATTCATGCATTTTTTTGATGGGTTTAGAACATCGCATGAAGTAAATAAATTAGAACTTTTAAGTGATGAACAAATTAAACACATGCTACCCGATGAATTAATTTTTGACCATCGCAAAAGAGCTTTAAATCCTGATAATCCTTTCATCAGAGGCACAGCACAAAATCCAGATATTTATTTTCAAGCAAGAGAAACAGTAAATCTATTTTACGACAAAGCCTCTACCATAATTGATGAAGTGATGAAAGTTTTTGCAACATTAACTGGCCGTAAATATGATTTGTTTGAATATTCTGGAGCCACTGATGCAATACATGTAATAGTTATTATGGGATCGGGTGGTGAAACAGTAACTGAAACTGTACATCAATTAAATAAAGATGGAGAAAAAACAGGCGTTATTCAAGTTCGATTATATCGCCCCTTTTCAATTACTCATTTTTTAAAAGCAATTCCTACAACTGTAAAAACAATTACTGTATTAGATAGAACCAAAGAATCTGGTGCAAATGGAGAACCCATGTATCAAGATATTTTATCAGCATTAGTAGAAGGTATTCAAACAAATACTCTTGCTGTAATGCCTAAAATAACTGGTGGTCGTTATGGACTTTCTTCAAAAGAGTTTACACCAGCAATGGTAAAAGGTGTTTTTGATGAAATGAAAAAGAATGATATTAATAGTTCTAATCAATCATTAAATCATTTTACAATTGGTATTAATGATGATGTTTCATTTAAAAGTATTGATTACGATGCTTCATATTCTTTAGATGAATCTGAATGGAATCAAGCATTATTCTTTGGTTTGGGAGCAGATGGAACTGTTGGTGCAAATAAAAACACCATCAAAATTATTGGTGAAAACACTGATTTGTTTGCTCAAGGATATTTTGTTTACGATTCAAAAAAATCTGGTGCAAGAACTGTTTCTCATTTACGTTTTGGACCAAAACCAATACGTGCACCATATTTAATTACTGCTGCTAATTTTATAGCTTGTCATCAATTTAACTTTTTAGAAAAAGTTGAAATGTTGAATTTTATTAAACAAGGTGGTAAGTTTTTAGTTAATAGTCCATATTCAAAAGATGAAGTGTGGAATTATTTACCAGGTTCCATTCAACAAGAAATCATCAACAAAAAACTTTCACTATTTGTAATTGATGCCAACACTGTTGCAAAAGATACAGGCATGAATGGTAGAATTAACACCATTATGCAAACTTGTTATTTTGCTTTAAGTGGTGTGCTGCCAAAAGATGAAGCTATAGAAAAAATAAAATATGCCATTGAAAAAACATATTCAAAAAAAGGCAAAGCAATAGTTGAGAAAAATTTTAAAGCAGTTGATTCTACTTTAGAAAATTTATTTGAAGTGGTTATTCCACAACATGCAAAACCTTCAGAAGCTGCACTATCAGTGGTTTCTAACAATGCTCCTGATTTTGT
>JANPAT010000225.1:0-1884 GCA_031430075.1 Chitinophagaceae bacterium
AAAAGGATTAACAAACAACAATCCATTTGCTTTAACTGTGCCAACATATTTACCAAAGAATGTACAAATTCTTGAATGATTTGGATTGACAACAATTAAGCCTTTAAATAAGAAAACTGCCACAAGAATTAGAAACACAGCCAAAAAAACACTTGATGCAGCAATTTGCTCACGACCTGTAATTAATATAACTACAGCAATAACCAAACTTACAAAAGCCACCAGTAAAGCAACAAAGCCTGAAACTGGTTTAATAATCTTTTCCATAATAATTTATTTTAATATCAATTTGATATCAAAGATAAATTCCTTTTTTTGATATCACCAAATAATTTTTATAAAAAAAGCCGAAAGAAAACTTTCGGCTTAAAATATTAATTTGAAAATTTATTTAAAATTGCTACTCACTACTATATCTTTTGAACCTGGCGTATACACATAAAATCCTTCACCAGATTTTGCACCAAGCTTTCCTGCCATTACCATATTTACTAATAAAGGACAAGGGGCATATTTTGGATTACCAAAACCATCATGCAATACTCTTAATATACTTAAACAAACATCCAAGCCAATAAAGTCTGCAAGTTGTAAAGGTCCCATTGGATGAGCCATTCCTAACTTCATTACAGTATCAATTTCTCTTACACCTGCAACGCTTTCATACAAACTATAAATAGCTTCATTAATCATTGGCATTAAAATTCTGTTGGCAATAAACCCAGGATAATCATTTACAATGCAAGGCACTTTACCCAATTGCTTACTCATTTCAACAATTGTGTTTGTTACTTCTTTATCTGTGGCATAGCCATTAATAATTTCTACCAACTTCATTACTGGCACTGGATTCATAAAATGCATACCAATTACTTTTTCTGGTCGTTTAGTTGCAGCAGCAATTTTGGTGATGGATATAGATGAGGTATTACTGGCTAAAATGCAATTTGCAGGTGCAGCTTCATCTATTTGTTTGAAGATTTTTAATTTTAAATCTACATTTTCTGTTGCAGCTTCAACCACTAAATCTGCCTGACTAATGCCAATTGCCAGATCTGGCTGAACAGTAATATTTGCAAGGGTTGCAGCTTTTTGTTCTGCTGTTAATGTTCCTTTTGAAACTTGTCTATCTAAATTCTTATTAATCGTTGCTAAGGCTTTTTCTAATTGTGCTGCATTCACATCTATCAATGTTACATTAAAACCTGTTTGTGCAAAAACATGTGCAATGCCATTACCCATTGTACCTGCTCCAATTACTGATATATTTTTCATTGTATTCTATTTTTAATGCTGCAAAGAAACAAATGAAAAAATAAAATTAAGAATTGTTTGTTGCTAAAAGCAACAGTATTAAGCTACGAGGCTGCAAGCCTCGTAGAGCTGTATAAATTCTACTTACAAAACAATTGCAACAAAACTGTTTGCTTTCACTTTTAATTTTTCTTCTTCTTTAGTTGCATCAGTCAAATCAAGAATATCAACAGGATGTGCTAATGCAGGAAACCATGGTTGAGTTTGAGATTCTAAAATATGCTTTATATACAATTCAAATTTAGTGGAAGGGATTGTTGAATAATAATAGCGATCTAATTTTTCTCTTACTGAATCAACAAAATAAACTAATCCAATACTTCCATTACTTAAAATTTCAATTTCAACATTTTTATTCTTGTATAGTACATCTTTAAAAAATTTGTTTTGCTTTAATGAATCTAAAATTATTTGACGTATATATTTCAAACTAGCATGTGTTGTTTTAAATCTTTTAATATCAAAAACAGCACTATCGGTTACTTTTCTGGCAAAATGTGGTGACCAGTAATCATCTTTATGTTTTTGATTGTATTTAGTATACATTGCTTCGTCATACATTGATTCTTC
>JANPAT010000226.1:0-3725 GCA_031430075.1 Chitinophagaceae bacterium
AACTTCGCTAATCGTCATACCAGTTTTCATACACCAATGAACCAAGTCTTTTGAGGTATTGATAGGAAAAGGTAATTCAATTAAATTATGAGTGATAGTGTTTTCGCCTTCTTTGATAACAAACCCACCACCAACTGAATAATATGTTTCGCTAAAACTATTGCCATTACTCAGTTCTATCAAAAAACTCATACCATTTGGATGAAATGGAAGTGTTTCTTCATTCAAAAAATGAATATTGATATTTGGATTAAAGGGCAAATATCTTTCATTGGATAAATAGAGTTGATGATTGGTTTGAATGTATTTTATTTTTTCATCAATAGCATTAACATCAATAGTTACAGGATCTTCATTACATAAACCTAATAAAACTGCAACATCCGTACCATGTCCTTTTCCTGTTTTAGCCAAAGAACCATAAAGTAAGACATCGATTTTTGTAACATCATTAATATTAGCTTTAGTTTTAATAGAGTTAATTACAGTCATTGCAGCACGCCATGGGCCTAATGTATGTGAGCTACTTGGTCCTACTCCAATTTTAAACATATCGAATACTGAGATGGCTTCGTGGGGCATTCTATTTAAGATTTACGATTTTTGATTTAAGATTTTAATTGTAGAACCAAATTTAAGAAACAAATAATCTTTATTAAAGTTTACTTTACAAACTATTCAGCATTTTATGTAAACTGACTTCCCAATTTTTTATTTCAGCACCAAAATCTTTTTGAATTGATGAACAATCTAAAACTGAGTAGTGAGAACGTTTTGCAGGCGTTGGGAAAGATGAACTTGGTATTGGATTTACTTTACAATCTAACATTAAAAATTCTTGAATTGCTTTTGCAAACTGATACCAAGAAATATTTCCTGTATTGGTATAATGATAAATATTTTGATATTGAATTTTTGGATTTGAATTTAATTGAGTAATGATTTGCAAAATAGCTTCAGCTAAATCTTTAGCATAAGTAGGGTTTCCTATTTGGTCGTTAACAACATTAATTTCATCTCTTTCGCTCATTAACTTCATCATGGTTTTTACAAAGTTTTTCCCATGTGATGAGTAAACCCAAGAAGTTCTAATAATAATTGATTCAGGATTTTCATGAATAACTAACTCCTCTCCTTTTGCTTTTGAAGCACCATAAATATTTATAGGATGAGTAATATCAGAAACTAAATAAGGCAATTTTTTTTCTCCATCAAAAACATAATCTGTACTAATATGAATCAGTCGACAATTAATTAATTTACAATTTTTAGCAATTTCACTAGGAGATGTTGAGTTAACTAAAAAAACCAATTCTTGCTCAGTTTCTGCCTTATCAACAGCAGTGTAAGCAGCACAATTGATAAAATATTTCGGTTGATATTTTTTAAAAAAATGTGTAACGGTTTCTGGTTTTGATAAATCCAATTCATTTCTGCCAACAAATAAAAAATTAAATTGTGATGATAAATTGATATGAATTTGCATTAACTCAAAACCAAGTTGTCCATCTTTACCTGAAACAATAATGAGTGATTTTTCCATGTAATTAAAGGAAGTATTTTATTTTTTCACTAAAGTTCTATTCAATATTTCTGTGAGCTTTTGTTTGGTGTGTAAAGCAAAATCTCCACGCATCATCCAATCATAATATTGTGGTTCTTCTTTTAATACTTTTGCAACTGGTTTTCCTTTGTGTTTACCAAAGTTGAAAATTTCAATACCATTTTCCATAATAAATCTTCTTGAAAAATCTACAATTTGTTCATCGCCTGTAAACTTTACAATACTTTCAACAGTATTACCAATTTGTTTGTATTTCTCTATTTGAGATTCAAGAACTTCAAATGTTGCAGTGGCATCAACTTCTGCACTGTGTGCATCTGTTAATTCTTTATTACAATAAAATTTATACGCAGCACTCAAAGTTCTTTGTTCCATCATATGATACACTTTTTGAACATCGAGTAACTTTCTGTTTTCAATATCAATATTCAAATCGCATCTCAAAAATTCTTCTACTAACATGGGTATATCGAAACGATTGCTATTATATCCTGCAATATCACAATTTTCAATAAACTGTTTTACTTCGTTTGCCACTTGTTTAAAAGTTGGAGCATCCTTTACCATTACATTAGTAATTCCATGTATTTCTGAAGCTGCTGCTGGTATTGGAATTGTAGGATTAATTAATTTTCTTTTTACTTGCTTAGTACCATCTGGCAATATTTTAACAATAGCAATTTCAACAATTCTATCGTTACTTAAATTTATTCCAGTAGTTTCTAAATCAATAAATGCAATGGGTTTCTCTAGTTGTAAGTTCATTATAAAATTTTAATATAATCTGTGAAATATTTAAAGAATGGATTGACGAATTTTTACCAATTGTTTCAGTAAATTTTCTAATAAATCTAATTGTAACATATTGGCTCCATCACTTTTTGCTGTTGCCGGATTTGGATGAGTTTCAATAAACAATCCATCTGCACCAGTAGCTATTGCTGCTTTAGCAATAGTGCCAATTAATTGTGGATTTCCTCCAGTTATGCCACTGGTTTGATTGGGCTGTTGTAAACTATGTGTTACATCCATTACAATAGGACAACCAGTTTCTTGCATCCAAGGAATATTTCTATAATCCACCACTAAATCTTGGTAGCCAAATGTATTACCACGTTCTGTAAGTATAATATTTTGATTGCCTGCTTTTTTAATTTTATCTACTGCAAATTTCATACTTGGGCCACTTAAAAATTGCCCCTTTTTTACGTTAACAATTTTGTTGGTATTGGCTGCTGCAACCAATAAATCAGTTTGTCTGCATAGAAATGCGGGGATTTGTAAAATATCAATATACTCTGCTGCAAGGGCACATTCTTCATGGGCATGTACATCTGAAGTGGTAGGTAAATTATAGGTTGTACCAACTTTTTTTATGATTTCTAAGGCAATGGTATCACCCAAGCCTGTAAAAGAACTAGCACTTGTGCGATTGGCTTTTCTATAGCTTGCTTTAAATACATAAGGGATTTCTAAACGTTGGCAAATGGTAGCTACTTTATCAGCAATTTGCATTACTATTTCTTCACTTTCTACTACACATGGTCCTGCAATTAAAAAAAAATTATCTGGATTGTATGATTGTGTATTGAATAAGTTGGAGAGATAAGATGGTATCATAAAAAATGATTGTATAAATGTACTGCGAACTTACGTGAAGTTTCTTTTCTTTGTACTTTGTTAACTTAGGAATTATGAGTGGAGCATTCTTAGGAAATGTTCTAACATTTTTTAATGATAACGAAATTGCTTTGCTGATTAACGTTTACCATGTACAAGTGTGCGACGCCCATGCAGTTGATTGAAATACTACTGCTTGGTAAATAGTTTTTTTAATAATTTTTTTGAAATATAATTTATGGCAAAAGAGAAGATTTTAGTAATTGGTGCTTCTGGACAAATTGGTGTAGAGCTGACGATGGCGTTAAGAAAAATTTATGGGAATAATAATGTGATAGCTTCTGACTTGCGTGAACAAAACCCTTTGTTAGAAGGCACTGGCCCTTATGTGAGTTTGGATGTAATGAATAAAGAAATGTTGCACGTACAAGTGATAAGACAAAATATTACACAGATTTATTTGTTGGCTGCCATATTGAGTGCAACGGGTGAAAAAAATCCAAATCTTGCTTGGAATTTGAATATGCAGGGCTTACTAAAT
>JANPAT010000227.1:0-1636 GCA_031430075.1 Chitinophagaceae bacterium
CGATGGCACCGACGGTGATGGCGTTGGTGAACCAGAGGTAGGTTGCGATGGTGGCGGTTGAGGTGAGCAGCAAGCCGTTGATGAGGTTGAGCACCAGCTTCATCATGGTGGACACGCGCATTGAAGCGTGCACGCTTTCGAGCATCCAACTCATGCTTTCCTTGGCATAATCATCTTCGCGCGCGGCATGGGCAAAGAGTTTGACGGTTGGCATGTTGGTGTAGGTATCAACGATCCGGCCGGTGACGATGGAGCGGGTGTCGGCTTGCTTTTCCGACAGCTTGCCCATGCGCGGCACAAAATAGCGCATGGTGAAGCCATAGAGGAGGAGCCAGCCAAGCAGCGGGATGGCCAGACGCCAATCATTGGCAATGAAGCTGGCGACGGCTGTGACAAAAAACATGGCGACCCAGGCGATGACTTGCGTGAGTTTCATGATGACATCACGCACACCCAGGGCTGCCTGCATCACCTTGGTGGAAACCCGGCCGGCAAACTCATTGTGGAAAAACTCCATGGATTGGCGCAGCATGTAGCGGTGCGCCAGCCAGCGGATGCGCATGGCGAAATTGCCGCGCATGCCCTGGTTTTCAATCGAGTCGGCGAGCGCCGTGATGAAGGGCTGGAACAATACGGCGAGTGCGCCATAGCCAATCAGCTGCCACTTGTTTTCTGACCAGAAGGTGGCGCGGTCTGCCGTGCCCAAGGTGTCCACCAGACTTCCAACATAGGCGAAGACACGGACTTCAATGATGGCGAGGGTGATGGACAGCAAGAAACCGACGATCAACAGCGGATAAAACGGCCGCGTGTAGTGACGGATAAAACCCCAAGTGGTGGGTGGTGGCTTGGAAGGAGAGGAAGCTGGAAACGCATCCACCCGTCGTTCCAACATTGTGAAAAACCAGTTCATCGCAGACCTGAAAAAATTGAATTGAACCGGGGGGAATACGCGAAGGCTCGCTGGAAACCGTGAGTCGGACCAGCTGTCCCCTATAGCGGAAGGGAAGGGGTTGGGCAAACTTGGCAAATAGTAAGAGTCTCATGAGGTTGCTGCGCGGCCCCACCTGCGCCGAAGGCTATGGCGCGTTAAAAAAGGGCGGAGGTGGGGACGACATGCGAGATCTTGAAACACCGTTTGATGCGGTCAATTCCCAGGTCCGTTGGTATCTGGCGATGGACATTTAATTCCGCCGCAACTTCTCCACACTTCCCACTGCAACTGCGGCGATGATGATGGTGCCGACGAGGATGTCACGCACGTAGCTGTCGACACTGAGTTGGGTGAGGCCGTTGCTCAGGATGCCGATCATCAGTACACCGATCAATGTGTTGACCACCCGTGGTTCGCCGTGGCGGCTGATGGTCATGCCGAGGAAGACGGCGGCGATGGCATCCAGCATCAGGCCGCTGCCTTGGGTGGGATTGGCGGAAGCAACGCGGGCGGCATACATCAGGCCCGCAATGGCCGCGCCAAAACCTGTGATGCTAAAGGCCATGAGGCGGGTGCGGCGGGTGTTGATGCCCGCCAGTCTTGCGGCTTCGGCATTGCCGCCCATGGCATAGACGTGACGGCCGAAGACCATTTTCTGCAGGATGAACCAGATGAGGAAGAGGGTTATTGCGGCAATGATGG
>JANPAT010000228.1:0-1860 GCA_031430075.1 Chitinophagaceae bacterium
CTTCATTTTGACCAATTAGCATATTAGCTAATTAGCAAATTAGCACATTTGATAAGCCCATCTTCCATAGAACAAATTAAAAACCGCATCGATATTATTGATGTAGTGGGCGAGTATGTGCAACTTAAAAAAAGGGGTGTAAATTATTTAGGTAATTGCCCTTTTCATAACGAGAAATCGCCTTCGTTTACAGTATCTCCAGCAAAAGAAATTTACAAATGTTTTGGTTGTGGTAAAAGTGGTAACACCATAACATTTTTAATGGAGCATGATAAATTTAGTTATGTAGAATCATTAAAATGGCTTGCAAAAAGGTACAATGTTGAAATCGAAGAAACCGAACAAACCCCAGAACAGCAATATGTACAACAAACAAGCGATAGTTTATACATTATCAATAATTTTGCTCAACAATTTTTACAAAACCAATTATGGAATTCAGAAGAAGGAACAACTAATGCACTTAGCTATTTAAAAGAAAGAGGTTTTAATGAAGAAATTTTAAAAAAATTTCAAGTGGGGTATAATCCTTCTGCAAAAGATGAACTTACAAAAGCTTTACTCCAAAATCAATTTAATAAAGAACTTCTTCCCAAAACAGGATTATCAGTTTTAAGAAACGACAATGAATTAGCAGATAATTATAGAGGAAGAATTATTTTTCCCATACACCAAAACACAGGAAAAGTTATAGGATTTGGTGCTAGAATTATTGCCAAAAATGATAAAGCCCCAAAATACATTAATACACCCGAAAATGAAGTTTATGTAAAAAGTAAAGTTTTATATGGTGCGTATTTTGCAAGGCATGCTATTGATAAAAATGATGAATGCTTATTAGTAGAAGGTTACACCGATGTAATTAGCCTACATCAAGCTGGAATTGAAAATGTTGTTGCTAGTGGAGGCACTAGTTTAACAACAGATCAATTACGTTTAATAAAAAAATATAGTAACAATTTAACTATCATTTATGATGGTGATGCTGCTGGCATTAAAGCTGCATTAAGAGGGCTGGACATGGCTTTAGAAGAAAGCTTAAATGTAAAGCTGGTACTAATTCCAGATAATGAAGACCCCGATAGTTTTGTACGAAAAATTGGTACAACAGCATTTCAAAATTTTGTTATTGATAACAAGAAAGACTTCATTATTTTTCAGTTAGAAGTAATGATGGTTGGTGTGGGAAACGATGTTGCAAAGAAGAATGAAATTGTTAATCAAATTGCCGAAACCCTAAGTAAAATTAATCGGGTTGAAGATTTTATTAAACAACAAGAATATATTAAACAATGTGCTACTATTTTAAAAATAGATGAAGGTGGTTTAATTAATTTAGTTAATAAGTATAAGCGAGATAAAATAAGTAAAGAAGATAAAATACTACCTTTTCAAGAAGCCAATGTTTTATTACAACAAAGCCAAAATTCGACAGAAAATTTCGACCAAAATAATTCTCTTTTGTTACAAGATGATTTGCACGAAAGAAATTTATTAAAGGTTCTTTTAGATTATGGTTTAAAAACCTGGAACGATGAAAAAACTATTGCAGAACACATTTTTGCCGAAATGGAAAACTTTCATATTGAAAATCCGGAATTAGAAAATATTTATGAACTATACAAAGAAAAATATTATAACAACGAAGAGCCCGATTCAAAAAAATTTGTATATGATGTTGATAAATCTATCGCAGATTTAGTTGTTTCTATTACTCTAACACCTTACGAGCTAAGCAACAATTGGGATAAAGTTTTAGAGGGTATGAATATTTTGAACAGAGATACTAGTATTCAAGATGTAACCATAAGTTTGAATTATTTTAAACTAAAAAAAATTAAGAAAATGTTTTTGCAAAAT
>JANPAT010000229.1:0-6845 GCA_031430075.1 Chitinophagaceae bacterium
TAGTTTGATAAATTAATTCCTTATCTGCAATTACTAACTCTGCAGCCCTATTTGCTTTTTCTTTAGTTTGATAAATTAATTCCTTATCTGCAATTACTAACTCTGCAGCCCTATTTGCTTTTTCTTTAGTTTGATAAATGAGTTCTTTATCTGCAATAGCTAATTCTGCAGCTCTTTTAGCTTTCTCTTTAGTTTGATAAATGAGTTCTTTATCTGCAATAGCTAATTCTGCGGCCCTATTTTCTTTCTCGTTAGTCTGAAAAATTAATTCTCTATCTGCAATTATTAATTCTGCAGCCCTATTTGCTTTTTCGTTAGTTTGATAAAGAAGTTCGTTATTAGCCATAACAGTTTCGGTAAGATCTTTATCGATAGAGGCAATGCCAACAATTTTGCCATGTTCATTTTTAATTGGAAAAAAAGAAATAGAAACATGAATAAAATCACCGTTTTTATTTATTCGCTGTGTTTTTAAATTATGAATGGTTTCTCCTTTTGCACAAGCAGAAGTAGTTGTTTCCAATTCTTTCTTCAATTTTGGAGGAACAATTAATTGCATGTTTTTACCAATCATTTCTTCTTTCGAGTACCCATAAATTTTTTCTGCACCAATATTCCATAAAGAAATTATTCCATCAAGTGTTTTCACCTTAATGGCTAATTCGGAAGAGTTAATAATAAAAGCAGATAAATTACCGCTGTTATTATATTCTGTCAACCAATCAAAATTTTCTTTTTGTTCTTTTGTTTTTTTAAACATTACTAATTTATTAGTTCATTACCTACTTCTTCAATTGGAACTCTTCTTTTATCTTTTAAATTTTTGAATTGTGTGGGTGTAAAACCTGTAATTTTTTTAAATTGATTTGAAAGATGAGCTACACTACTATAATTAAGCTTATAAGAAATTTCTGTTAAGTTCATTTCATCATACATCAACAATTCTTTAGCCAATTCAATTTTATGAACAATGATAAACTGTTGAATGGTAATACCTTTTATTGCAGAAAATATATTCGACAAGTAGGTATAGTCGTGATGTAATTTTTGACTAATATGTTCTGAGTAATTAATTTGAGGCCATTCATCTGCATGATGCACCATATCTATAATTACAGAAATGATACGTTCAACCAATATCGATTTTTTATCGTCCATTAATTCTAATCCAGTTTCTAGTAAAGCCAATTGTAATAATTCGCGTTGTTCAATCGAAATATTTTCCATAATTTCTATCTCACCCAAGTCGACTAGGATGTAATGCAAGTTCAATTTCTTCAACTCTTCTTTAACCAGAATTTTACATCGGTTACTTACCATGTGTTTTATAAATAATTTCAAATTATATATTAAGTTTAATTAACAATGTGCATAACTTTCAGATTTGCTGAAGTTAGCACTTTTAATTTTGCTTTGTTCTTTAATTTAATTACACTCGGTAAATCAAAACATAAATTAAATTGCTGGTAAGTACTAATAAATTCACTAAACAAAAAAAAGGCAACTTATAGTTGCCCTTATTTATTACTAATAAAATATTATTTATGACCTAATAAATAAAATATACCAAATTGAAATCCTGCGTTTGTTGATTTTGTAGTTGAATTTTCGTTAATATTACTTAATCCTAAATTATATCTTACATCAACACCAAAACCAGATTTTGGATCTATATAACCTAAACCCATTGCAAGTCCTAAATCAATCGATTTAATGCTAGATTTAATATCAATGGTTGAATTATTTGTTTTTGATTTTGCACTAGCTAAAAATCCAACTTGTGGACCAACTTGTAATCTAAAACCATTATCAAACATATATTGTAATAACAATGGAACGTTAATATAATTTAAGTTGATAGTTGTTTCTGTACCTAAGCTAGTATATTTTGCACCTTGAGAAGAATACATAACTTCTGGTTGAAATGCCATTTGTTTAGATAAATGAATATGGCCAAACATTCCTATGTTTAAACCCATTTTAGAGTTGTAACTTGAATTACCATTACTATTATTGATGTTATAGCTATTTAAACCTACTTTAAAACCAATATTGGTATGTTGTGCAATTGCTGTTGTTGTCATTAAAATTGTAGCTAAGGCTACTGTAAAATAAAATTTCATAATTTGTTTTTTTTAAATAATTACATACATTACTTTTTGTTGTTTATTTTTTTTAACGCCAAGCATTAATTATTTATTTTGCAAAGATGTTATTGTATTGTTATTTTAGTTTACAATATGGTAAGTATAAGTTACATAATTCACACTTTTCAATTTAATTTTTCTTCTTTTTCTCGTCAATTGCTTTTTGCAATTCTTTTTTCTGTTCTAACGCTTTTTGTTTTTTCTTTTCTTGTTTTCTAATATATCCTCTTAATAAAAAGTTATTTCCTACAGCATCCATATTTTGCTTAAAACCACCAGCTCCTTCTTTAATATTTACAATGGTTTGATTTAAATTATTTGCCATTGTGGGATCCATAAAAAGTTTACCCATAGCACCTTTACCTGCACGCATGTTACTCATAATAGCAGTAAAATCGTCTGTAATGAGTGATATGTTAACCAGTGAAGTTTTTAATTTTCCCATAATATCATCAAGGCTTGGAGGAATAACAGTTGCAATAAAATCTTCATCTTGAATGGGTTTAGCTGCAGAAGTTCCTGGTAGTAGTAAAACCAATTTGCTACCCATTAAGCCATCGGAACCTATGGTTATTTTTGAATCTTTTTTAATAAACTTTTTTGCTTTATTTACAATCATTAAATCTACTCTAACAGCAGTATCAGCAATCATTTCAATATTATCAATTACGCCAACATTAATACCGGCAAAACGAACATTATTGCCAATTTCTAATCCACTAATATCTTTAAACACACCACTAATTTGAAATGTGCTACTAAAAAGCTGTTGTTTTCTTCCTATAAAATAAATACCCATTACAAATAAGACTAAGCCCACTGTAACTAAAATTCCAAGTTTTATTTTATTGTTTGTATTCTTTTGCATTTTTTATTTATATTATTTTTATTCGAAATATGACTTTATCCATTTTTCTTTTGAGTTAGCTAATTCATCGAACGAACCTTCTGCTGCACATTTTCCATCATGCAGAATAAGAATTCTATCTGCAACAATTTTTGCACAGGCTATATCATGTGTGATGATGATAGAAGCTGTATGATGTTTTTTTTGAACTTCAATAATTAAGTTGCTAATTTCTTTTGAAGTGATAGGATCTAGGCCTGTAGTGGGTTCATCGTACAACATAATTTCTGGCTTCAGAATTAATGAACGGGCTAAACCAATTCGTTTTCGCATTCCACCAGAAAGTTCAATAGGCATTTTATCAATAGCATCAATTAAACCAACATCTTCTAAAGCCTCTGTAACTAATACATCTATATCAGCCTCTTTAAGCAATTTATTATTACGAAAAGGGAATTCTAAATTTTCTCTAACAGTCATTGAATCATACAATGCAGCACTTTGAAATAGAAAACCAATTTTTTTTCTTAGCTCATTTAAATCATTACTTTTTAATTCATCAATTTTTTTATTTAACACTACTAAACTTCCTTCATCTGGTTCAATTAAACCAATTATACATTTTATTAACACAGATTTTCCACTACCTGATTTACCAAATATTACCAAGTTTTCTTGACTTGCAACAGTTAAATTAACATCATCCAAAACTTTTTTATCGCCAAAAGATTTTTTTAGATGTTGTATTTCTATAATATTTTTTGAAATATTTTTTTGTGATGTTTCTATTGCTGTTGTTGCGGTATTTAAAAGTGTTTTTTCCATCAAATAAATTAAGTAATTAAGCTAGTAAATTGTACAGCAATCATATCGATAATAAAAATTAATAAAGAGGCACTCACTACAGCAGCATTTGCTGAAAGTCCTACACCTTCTGTGCCTTTATTAGAGGTGTAGCCCTTATAACAACCAATTAACCCAATTGCAAAACCAAAGAAAAAAGTTTTAGCAAATGCAGGTAATACATCAACAAAACCTAGTGAGCTAATAACTTGAGAGAAAAATAAATTGAGGTTTACAGAACCTTTTATATTTACGGCTGCATAAGCACCAAAAATTCCTATAGCATCTGAAAAAATTACTAAAATTGGTATCATTAAAGTAGTGGCTAATACCCTTGTAACAACTATATATTTAAATGGGTTGATACCAGAAACTTCCATGGCATCTATTTGTTCTGTAACTTTCATTGATGCTAATTCTGCACCCATTGATGAACCAATTTTTCCTGCACAAATTAAGGCAGTAATTACTGGGCCAATTTCTCGAATAATAGATACTGCAACCATACCTGGTAACCACGAAACAGCACCAAACTCTTCAAGTGTTGGCCTAAATTGAATAATTAGAACCATACCCATAATAAAGCCAGTTAAACCTACCAATGGCAACGATTTATTTCCAACTATATAACATTGTTTAAGCAACTCTTTAAATTCGTAAGGCGGTTTAAAGAGCTCTTTAAAAAACCTAAAAGCAAACTTTGTAATAGCACCTACTTCATCAAAATAATTTTTAAACCCTTCAGAAATAGAATGGGTATTTTGTTTTAAATTAACGATTTGCTTATTAAATATTTCATTCATTGATATAGGATTGGATTATATAGAATACCTTCTTAAAGTCCAAGCAATTGTTTCGTGCTCTTGAATTAAAGATGTTAGCAAATCTGTAGTGCCAGCATCATTGTATTTTTTTGTACAATTTTCAATAAATTTTCTTGTTTCTACAATTATAGATTCATGATTGTTCAATAATTCAAGAATCATTTCTTTTGATGAAGGATATTTTCCTGGGTGTTCTTTTATCGTTGCTAATTTTTCAAACTCATGCATAGTACCAATAGTTTTGCTTCCTAATTTGCTAATTCGTTCTGCAATGGCATCTATTGATTCTTCTAACATTTTATATTGATTTTCGAAAAGTTTGTGTAACTCCATAAAGCTTTCTCCACATACATTCCAATGAAACTTTCTTGTTTTAGTATACACTAATACGTCATTAGCTAATACTACAGAAAGCATTTCAACAACGCCATTCAACTCTTTTTGAGATAATCCAATTTTTGGTTTCATGATATTTATTTAATTTTTAATTACTGTTTTTTTTCTAAATTTTATTTTGAATATTTCATTGGGTGGCATAGTATCTCCTAATAAAAATCCCCAAGGTTTTAATGTTTCTATATTATCAAAAATTACTTTAATAATTGCAGTAAGTGGAATGGATAAAAACATACCAGAAATACCCCACAATGCACCAAATAAAAACACTACTACTATTGATACCAATGCATTTATTTTAACTTTTGATGCCACAATTTTTGGAATAATAAAATTGTTATCGAAAAGTTGAATTAGGTAATATGCTATCATTACATATACTGCATACCAAGCAGAATCTTTTGTTACTATTGCAACTATCATAGGCATGGCCACAGCAACAATACCACCTATATATGGAATGATATTTAAAATAGCACCAATAATACCCAGAATAACTGCATACTTTATTCCTAAAATAAGCAAAGCCATTGAATTTAGTAAGGCTACTAACGCAAATTCAATTAATAAACCAATTAAGTAATTTTGAGTGAGTTTTTTGGTAGAAGTTAAAACCAAATTCACTTCTGCATGGTTATTTTTACCAAAAACTTTTCGAATAAAATCGAGTAAAAGAGGTTGATAAAATAAAATCATAAAAACATAAACCGGAATTAAGATCATTACCACAACTATATTGCCTACAGTATTGATGGTATTGCCAATAAAGGTTCTACTGTTGTTTACCATTTCTGTTTTAAAATCTGTAATAAACAAATTTAATTTTATTGTACTTACATTAAATTGAGAAGAAACCCATAAAACAAATTGGTCTAATATTTCGTAGAATTTTTCAAAAAGTTTTGGAAAAGATTCGCCAAATGAAGTTAGCCTCGATGATAAGAGTATTGTAAAGAATAGCACAAAAATGCCCACTAGTATTAAAGAGCAAGTTATTGCCAATACCCTATTCATTTTTTTTCTTACAAAAAAATCTACTACAGGCACTAATAAAATAGCAATCAATATAGAATATATAATGGGCACTATAATATCTTGAATGATGTAGAGCATTGTAATTAAGGTAAAAAAACCCATAATAATCAATGATGCTCTTGCATAGAAAGGTACTTTATCCATAATAATAAAACCACAATTAGTGTAAGTGCGTGTTTAACGCACTTACACTAATTGTAATTAGACAAAGTTTGGGGAGTTATTTACTTTTAAAATTATACTTAAAAGGAATTTGTTTACACATTTTACATATTCACCTACACTTTAACTAAAATAAAAACTTTTTGAAAGGATAAATTGATGTTTGTAGGCAGAATTTCATCAGCCTTAGCCTCATTAATATTCATTTGTGGTTTCATATCTTCCACAAATTGCAACTTTATCCATAGCCCAAATACTCCTTCCGTCTTAGAACATTCCAAACAATTCTCAGTGTCATCAATTTCAAAGCTAATATTCAATCATTGCCTTCAGGATGAACGTTGCTATTATTTACAAGGGATAAGAATTGAAGTTTTTTTTCATACCTGCTTTAATTTTTTTCCTATTTTTCTTGATATAATTTTTTCTATCTCTACTGCAAAAAATACCAATGAAGAAGCAGCACCAACTAAAATGAATTCATTCAGCGTTAATGCCTCTGTTTTAAAAATGGGTTGCAGAAATGGAATATAGGTGATGCCAAACTGTAACAGTAAGGCTAACAAAACTGCACCTATAAGAGGTTTGTTG
>JANPAT010000230.1:0-4657 GCA_031430075.1 Chitinophagaceae bacterium
TGTGCTTGATAATTTTCTAAAACAAAATCTTCAAAATTAAAATCAAAAATATTTTTTACTTTGGCATTAATTTTCATTGTTGGCAAATCAAATGCTGTTCTTTGTAATTGAAGCTTTGCTTGTTCTAGATGATTGTTATACAAATGCACATCACCAAAACTATGAATAAATTCTCCAGCTTCCATATTGCAAACCTGTGCCATCATCATTGTTAATAATGCATAAGATGCAATGTTAAATGGCACTCCTAAAAACACATCAGCACTTCGTTGATATAATTGACAAGATAATTTTGTTTTTTCATTCTCGCTTTGTGCAGGGGTAACATAAAACTGAAATAAAGCATGGCAAGGCATTAATGCCATTTCACTTAATTCACCAACATTCCATGCATTAATTATCATTCTTCTACTGTCAGGATTCGTTTTGAGTTGTTGAATAACATCTGAAATTTGATCGATAGTTTTACCATTTTTCCCAGTCCAACTTCTCCATTGCTTTCCATAAACAGGACCTAAATCTCCATTTTCATTAGCCCATTCGTCCCAAATTTTTACACCATGCTCATTTAAATATTTAATATTAGTATCGCCATTTAAAAACCAAAGCAATTCGTAGATAATACTTTTTACATGCAATTTTTTTGTAGTTACTAAAGGAAACCCTTTTTGCAAATCGAACCTCATCTGATATCCAAAACAACTTAAAGTTCCTGTACCTGTTCTATCAGATTTAGAAACTCCATTTTTTAAAACGTGTTGTAGTAATTGATGATATTGTTGCACTTTTAAAATTATTAATTGTAAATTATAAATTGTAACAAGACAAATATTGTAAAAAAATTACAATTAACCATTAACAATTAATAATTGATAAATTATTTCTTCCTTTTAAAGTCTCCACGTTTCCAAGATTTAATAAAATCGGCCCAAGCCAATGGATTAAAAATATTTTGAGGAGGAATTTGACCTGCATAATAATATTTAACTGCTTGCTGACGAAATTGAAAATTAACAGCTTCTCTTCCATCTGCTGGTAATGTTGCCATTAAAGCCCTTAGTTTACTTTCTTCAGTATTTTGTCGAGCAATTTCATAAGCATCATCATTCATTCTAGTGGCAGCAAAATCACGTTCAAATTGTTCTCTACTAGGTTTAGCTTTTATAATGGTAGCAGGCAAATAAGCAGTATCATCAACCAATAATTGAATTACACTGTATTGGTTATCTGTTAAATTAGATGGAATGGTAATTGTTTTTTCTTTAAATCCAACACTACTAAAACTAATTTTATCGCCCTTAAGTACTGCTATTGAAAATACTCCATATCCATTAGTAATAGTTCCTCTTCCTTTACCTAAAACAACAATACTAGCTGCAGGTACACCCCTTAAACTATCGGCTGTCATTACAACTCCATACAATTGAATAACGCTATCTTTTGCTGTTTGTGCTTGTAAACAAGCATTGCCAGCAAAAAGAATAATTATCGATAAAAAAATAAATTGTACAAATTTTTTCATAATCATAAAAGATAAACGTTCATCATTCAACAAAGTAAACTACTCAAATGCTAAATTTGCAAACTCAAACGCTTTTTAACAAATAATTTTTAAAATAAAATGACTGAAGCAGATATTCTAAAAGCCCTTAGTAATGTTCAAGAACCTGACCTTGGAAAAGATTTGGTAACGCTTAATATGGTAAAAGATATTTCAATTAAAAATAATGATGTTTCTTTTACAATTGTACTTACAACACCTGCTTGTCCTATGAAGGATATGATGAAAAATGCTTGTATTAATGCTATTAAAATTTTAGTAAATAATGAAGCTCAAGTACAAGTAAATTTTACATCAAAAACAACTTCCACCAGAAAAGATGATAAAGTTTTACCCGGCGTAAAAAATATCATTGCAGTGATTAGTGGTAAAGGTGGTGTAGGTAAAAGTACAGTTGCCGCTAATCTTGCCATTGCATTAACCAATGGAGGTGCAAAAGTTGGTTTAATGGATGCTGATATTTACGGGCCAAGTGTGCCTATTATGTTTGGTGTAAGAGGTGAAAGGCCTATGATGAAAGAAGTTGAAGGAAAAGGAGTAATTGTACCTTTAGAAAAATTTGGCATTAAATTAATGAGTATTGGATTATTGGTTGATGAAAAAAATGCAGTAGTTTGGAGAGGACCAATGGCCAGTAGTGCAATTAAACAATTTGTTACAGAAGTTGATTGGGGCGATTTGGATTATTTAGTGATTGATATGCCACCAGGCACTGGTGATATTCATTTAACTATCATGCAAACTGTTCCTGTAACTGGTGTTGTAATTGTTACAACTCCACAAGATGTTGCTTTAGCCGATGCAAAAAAAGGAATTGCCATGTTTGGACAAGCTCAAATTAATGTTCCTATTTTAGGATTGGTAGAAAATATGGCTTACTTCACTCCTGCCGAATTACCAGAAAATAAATATTATATTTTTGGAAAAGATGGAGGAAAAAGATTAGCAGATGAATATGATTTAAGTTTCTTAGGTCAAATTCCATTAATACAAAGTATTAGAGAAGCAGGAGATTCTGGTACTCCAGCAATGGCAAATACTGATGCACTTTCAAAAGAAGCATTTTCAAATTTTGCAGGAAATGTAGTTAGAAATATAGCTGTTCGTAATGCCAACTTGCCTCAAACAAAGGTGATACAAATGGTTAATTAAAATTGATGCCGTTAGTTTATTTGATTTAAACTTTTGTTAAGTCTAAATTTTAAATCATATTCACAATGAACTTTACAAAAAGAAAAAGTTATTTTATGAAATATTTCAAATTACTATTTTTAGTATTGTTGGTTTCTTGCAGCACAGGGGAAAACAAAAATAAAATTAGAGTTTCTGGTGAAGGTAAAATAAGGGTAATGCCAGATCTTGTAATTCTTACAATTAACGTATCCTTTACTCAACCCAAAATGGTTGAAGCAGTAAGACTAACTCAACAAACTGTTGATTCAGTTATTAATATTCTTGAACAATTTGGAAGAAAAGATTTAGATATAAAAACAAGTAGTATTTCTGCAAATAAAGCTTATGAATATATCAGAAATCAAAATCAATTTGTAGGCTATCAAGCTCAACAAACCATTGACTTTGTACTAAACGACATAGGGAAATTTACAAAATTAACTGGCAAGTTACTTGAAACAAAGATTAATAGTATATCTCAAATTCAATTTAATCATTCAAAAGCAGATAGTTTGTTTAGAGAAGCAGATTTACTTGCTTATGATGATGCACTAAAATCTGCAAATAAATTATGTACAAGAGCAAACGCTAGTTTAGGAAAATTAATATTTATTTCCAATACAAACACCTCAGAAGACTTTGATGGATATTCAACGGGTAATAGAATTGATACATATTCTAAAGGTTATGGTGGAAGAGGATTTAAAATTTCACCAGAAGTAATTGAGTTTAGAAGAAACATTATAACTGAGTTTGAATTAAAATAATCTTATTATTTGAACCCACTTCATATTTACACAGATGGTGCTGCACGTGGCAATCCAGGCCCAGGAGGTTATGGTGTTGTAATGTTGTGGGGAGAAAAAAGAAAAGAACTCAGTGCAGGTTTTAGATTAACCACCAATAATAGAATGGAGCTGATGGCCATTATTGTTGCATTACAAAATCTTTCAAAAAAAAATATTCCTATCACCATTTTTACGGATAGCCAATATGTAGTGAATAGCATTGAAAAAAAATGGTTGAATAATTGGATTAAAACCAATTTTAAAGGTGGAAAGAAAAACAAAGATTTGTGGTTGCAATATTATGAACTTGCAAAAGAGTTTTCGATAAAATTAAAATGGGTGAAAGGCCATGCAGATAATATTTTCAATAACAGATGCGATGAATTGGCAACTTCTGCAGCCGATGGAAAAAATTTATTAATTGATGCAGTTTACGAAGAAGAAACAAAAAAATAAAATAAAAGTGATGCAGAGAAAAAGTTCGATGAGTTTAATGCCTGTAGTATATGCATTAATACTTTTAGTGGGTTTAGCAATGGGTTATGCATTAAACAATAAAACCAGTGGTGGTAGTTTTTTTAATAAGAACAGTAATACTGCTTTACAAGAAATTTCCAATTTAATTCAATCTAAATATGTAGACCCCATTGCTGTAGATAGTTTAAATGAGTTTGGTATTAATGAAATGTTGAAGCACATCGACCCACATTCGGTTTATATTCCTGCTGCTGAACTTTTAGCAGTTAATAATGATATGGAAGGCCAGTTTGTTGGCATTGGAATAATGTATAATGTAATTGATGATACAGTAAATGTAATTAATGTTTTAAAAGACGGTCCAGCATTAAAGGCTGGCTTACAAGTTGGCGATAAATTAATCATTGCAAACGATACCATTAACTTGGTTAGCAAAAAGCAAAAAGCAAAAGATGTAAGAAGTTATTTACGTGGTAAAGAAGGCACATCTGTAAAACTGCAAATCAGTAGAGATGGGAAACAAAAAAATATACAAATAGTTCGTGCATCAATTCCAATACCTTCAATAGATGTTGCGTATAAAATTGATTCAATTACAGGTTATATTAAAATAAATAAGTTTGCAGAAAGAACTTATGAAGAGTTTATGCAAAGTTTA
>JANPAT010000231.1:0-17910 GCA_031430075.1 Chitinophagaceae bacterium
GCATTTTTGCTTTACCATTTGCGTTAATTGGTTTTGTAATAGGTATTAAAGATTATGAGATTGGCAATCATAAATATTCCTCAAATGCATACCAATCTTACTTCTTAACAGATATTATTGTAAAATTTATTTTGGTTATTATTTGCATGATTGCTGCAAGAAGTGCAGCAATGGCATTCAACAGATATTTAGATAGAAATATTGATGCAAAAAATCCAAGAACAAAAATTAGAGAAATACCTGCAGGAATTATTACTGCAAAAAATGCTTTGATTTTTACTATTGCCTCTTGCCTTGTTTTTTTAATTAGTTGTTATTATATTAACACAATGACTTTGGCATTAGCTCCTATTGCATTGTTCGTTATTTTATTTTATAGTTATACCAAACGATTTACAGCACTTTGTCATTTAGTTTTGGGTTTAGGCTTATCGCTTGCCCCTATTGGTGCTTATATAGCTGTAACTAATAGGTTTGATGTTTTACCCATACTTTTTTCTTTTGTAGTTTTATTTTGGGTAAGTGGTTTTGATATTATTTATGCTTTACAAGATGAAACTTTCGACAGAGAAAATAATCTGCATTCAATACCTGCTATGATTGGCAAAAAAAATGCATTAATTGTTTCTAGAATTTTACATACCATCAGTGCAGTTTTAATAATATACATTGGCTTACATTTTATAACACACTTATTTTATTGGATTGGTGCACTTGTTTTTATAGCCATGTTATTGTATCAACAAAGCATTGTATCAGCATCAGATTTAAGCAAAGTAAATATTGCATTTATGACTGCAAATGGTATTGCAAGTATTGTATTTGCTGTATTTGTTATTTGCAGTTTAATTTTTAATTTATAAATTTTGGCAAGAATAATTTGTTTAGATTATGGGGGAAAAAGAACTGGCATTGCAGTAACCGACCCATTGCAAATTATTGCAACAGCTTTGGAAACTGTTATAACAAATGATCTGATATCTTTTTTAAAAAAATATTTTCAATCAGAAGAAGTTGAGTTAATTTTAATAGGGTATCCATTGAATTTAAACGACTCTCCTACTCATGCTACAGCATTAGTAAATGCTGCCATCAAAAAAATTAAACAATCATTTCCTCAAATACCTATTCAAAAAATTGATGAGCGATTTACTTCTAAAATGGCTTCAAAAGCTATGGTTGAAATGGGTATGAAAAAGAAAGACCGACAAAAAAAAGAAAATACTGATATGATTGCTGCCACCATCATGCTTCAAGAATATCTTCAGAATAAATAAACTACAGTATTTGTCGGTAGCTAATTAGTTACTTTTGCAATGAAATTAAAAGAATTTTTCGTTTATGATATTTCCAATTGTAGCATATGGCTCTCCTGTTTTAAGAAAAGTGGCCAAAGAAATTGATGCTGATTACGCCGATTTGAGTTTACTTTTAGAAGATATGTGGGAAACTATGTATTACAGCAATGGTGTGGGTTTGGCTGCTCCACAAGTTAATAAAGATATTAGAATTTTTGTAATAGATAGCACTCAGATTTTTGAAGCTATGGAAATTGATGAAAAGAAAAATTATCCTGATACTCCAGGATTTAAAGGGGTTTTCATCAACCCTAAAGTGTTGAATTTAGCAGGTGAAGAATGGGCTTATAATGAAGGTTGCTTAAGTATTCCAAAAATAAGAGAAGATATTTACCGACCTGAAGAGGTAACCATATCTTTCTTAAATGAAAAATTTGAACCTCACGAAAAAACTTTTAATGGCATAACAGCAAGAGTAATTTTACACGAATATGATCATCTTGAAGGCAAACTTTTCATTGACTATCTAAAACCCCTTAAGAAAAAATTATTACAAGGAAAGTTGAATGATATTAGCAAGGGCAAGATAAAAGTTGATTATAAAATGAGTTTTGCTAAATAATGAAAAGATTATTTTTCTCAATACTATTTTTCCCTTTTATACTTAATGCACAAGATACAACCATAGTTGACGAAAATCATGTGGTTACCTTACCTGAAGTATTTATCAGAAATAATTTCGACTATAAAAAGCTTATTCAACAAATAAAAGATGATACTACTTTTTATAAAGCATTTAGAAATTTGAGAATCTTAGGTTACACATCATATAACGATATTAAGATGCTCGATAAAAAGGGCAATATAAAAGCATCATTAAATAGCAAAACCATACAACACAGAGCCGCCAGTTGTAGAACCACAGAAATAATTGAAGAAATAACAACAGGTAATTTTTATAATTCAAATCATCAATACAACTACACCACAGCAGAAATGTATGCTAGCTTATTTTTTAGTAAAGGGAAGGTTTGTGGAGAAACTAATATTGTAAAAGGAAAAATTATTGATGCTACCAATAAATCAGGAATGGAAAAACATAAAGAACAACTTAAAATGTTGTTTTTTAATCCAGGTCAAAAAGTTCCTGGCATTCCGTTCATTGGCAATAAACTAGATTTATATGATGAAAGAGCACATAAATATTACGATTATAAAATAGATATTGTAGAATTTCAACATAAAAATTGTTACACATTTACTATTAAACCTAAAGCAGATTTAGGTTGGTTTAAAGATAAAGGTGTGGTGGTAGATGAAATGATTACATGGTTCGATATTAAAACGCTTGAAGTTTTAGCTAGAAATTATAAACTGAGCTATAGTGCTGGTGTGTATGATTTTGATGTTACTATGGAAGTTGTAATGGACAAATTTAACGGACTAACTGTACCAAAAATATTACGCTATAAAGGCAACTGGAATGTAATTTTTAAGAAAAGAGAAAATGCTGTTTTTACTGCAACGCTTTTTGATTTTAAAGAAGGCTCTAATTCTTCACATTAGCCACAACCTTTGCTCCTACTCGTTTTGCAGAAGACATTATTTTAAAGAAACTGCCTGTAAATGAAATAGTATCTGCATTAATTACAACTGATGGAGTATCGAGATATTGACGAATTTTACTTACTTCAGTACTAATAATAGTATCTAATAAACTTTCAGGAATTTGTTGTTGATTTAAAAAGATGTTATTGTCCTTATCTATAGAAACAACAATATTTTGTTTTGTTTTGGTATCAGATTTTCCCTTGGGATTATTTACCTTAACAACGTTTGGATTAGCTAAAGTGGATACAATTAAAAAGAATAATAAAAGAATGAACAAAATATCATTCAAAGCACTTGAATGTAACTCTGGTTTTCCTCTTAATTTTTTTCTAATATTCATTATATAATGTTGAATTTTTAATGTTAAATGTTAGATGAAATCATTCAACATTTTGCATTTATCATTTATAATTATTTAGTCGGTTCTTGCAATACATCTAAAAATTCAGAACTTGCAGCTTCCATTTTATATGCAGTTTTTTCAATTTGAGTGGATAGATAATTGTGTGCAATAAATGCTATTAAACCAACAATTAATCCTGAGCCTGATGTAATCATTTTTACATAAATCCCTCCAGCAATGGTGTTCAACTCAAAGCCACTGTTATTGATGTTATAAAACAATTGAATCATACCTACAATGGTTCCTAAAAACCCAAACATAGGAGCAATACCAGCAATTAATGAAAGTACAGATAGATTTTTTTCCATCTTGTACATCTCTAATTTACCAACATTTTCCATGCTTCTTTCAATGGCATCAATGGGTTTTCCAATTCTTTGAATACCCTTATCAATCATTTTAGCAACAGGGTTATCAGTGTTCTTAGCTAGGTTTCTTGCAGCTGCTATATTTCCACTCACAATATTATCTTTAATAATGTTCATGAAGCTTGTTTCAATTTTCGAAGCCTTGCGTATAGCAATCACTCTTTCAAAAAAAACATATATAGTAGCTGCAAAAAGAATATATAGAGGATACATAATCCATCCACCTTTTTGTAATAAATCTATCATTGAAATTTTTGCTGCAGTTTCAACAGCATCTGAAGGAATTTGTAAAATATAATAAAGCATATGGGCGAATTATTTATTTATATACCAAATAAACGAATTGTATTGGAATAATGTTGTTAAGAGTTTAGTTTTAGGATAGTTTTTGCAGTTTAATTTTTTATTGACATTATTATTTTATCGAAAGTTTTAGACTCTTCAATGTTAAACCATTGTATTGACTCATCTTTTTTAAACCAAGTCATTTGTCGTTTTGCATATTGTCTGGTATTGATTTTTATTCTTTCAATAGCAAACTCTAAGCTACAGTTTCCATCAAAATATTCAAACAATTCTTTATAGCCAACAGTTTGTAAAGCATTAAAATGTTTAAATGAAATTAACGATTTTACTTCATCTATCAAACCACCATTAACCATTTCATCAACCCTTAAATTAATGTTTTCAATTAATTTTTCTTTACTTAATTCTAAGCCAATTTTTACAATATTAAATGGTCGTTGAATTTTTTTATTTTGTTTAAAAGTGTTGATTGATTTTCCGGTTGCTTCATAAACTTCTAAGGCTCTCATTAATCTTTGAGGATTTTGTTGTTCTGCTGAAAGCCAAAATTCAGGATCTTTTATTTTTAGTTCATCTTGTAACCAAATGAGTCCTTTTTCTTTATAAGTATCGGTTATTTTTTCTCTAATTTGATTAGAAATTTCTGGCATTTCATCTATCCCATTACAAAATGCATTAATGTACAATCCAGTACCACCAACCATTACAGCATGTTGATGTTGCTTAAAAATTAAATCTGCTTTTTGCAAAGCATATTTTTCAAATACGCCAGCATTGACTTCTTCTTGAATAGAATGAGAATTTATGAAATGATGCTTTATTGTATTTAACTCAACTTCACTTGGTTTTGCAACTCCAATATTAAGTTCATTAAAACACTGGCGAGAGTCTGCAGAAATGATTTCTGTTTGAAGATATTGTGCAAGTCTTATTGCAAAACTTGTTTTACCAACAGCAGTTGGACCAACAATTACGTAAACAATATTTTTTGAGTTATGAGTTATGAGTTATGAGTTATGAGTGAAACAAGAAACAAAAAACTACTAACAACAAACCAGAAACAAAAAAACCTAATCTAACTTCAAAACAGCCAAAAATGCTTCTTGTGGAATTTCTACATTTCCAATTTGTTTCATACGTTTTTTACCTTCTTTTTGTTTTTCTAAAAGTTTACGTTTTCTACTAATATCACCTCCATAACATTTTGCTGTAACATCTTTACGCATGGCACTTATGTTTTCACGAGCAATAACTTTTGCTCCAATGGCAGCTTGAATTGAAATTTGGAATTGTTGACGAGTTAATAATTCTTTTAATTTTTCACATAATTTTCTTCCAAAATCTTGTGATCTACTTCTATGAATTAAAGCACTTAAAGCATCTACTTTTTCTGCATTTAAAAGAATATCCATTCTAACAATATCGGCTTCTCTATATCCAATTGGGTGATAATCGAATGAAGCATAACCACGAGTTTGGCTTTTTAGTTTATCGTAAAAATCAAAAACTATTTCTGTTAATGGCATTTCAAACGTAAGCTCAACACGAGTTGCAGTTAAATAACTTTGTCCTATTAAATTGCCTCTCTTTCCTAAACAAAGTGTCATGATATTGCCAATGTATTCACTTTGAGTAATAATTTGTGCTTTAATAAAAGGTTCTTCAATCCTATCTAACTTAGTAGGGTCAGGCATTTCAGCAGGATTATTCACATCAATCCTTTCATTTTTTGTAGTGTATGCAATGAAACTTACGTTAGGAACAGTTGTAATGACTGTTTGATTGAATTCTCGTTCTAATCTTTCCTGAATAATTTCCATGTGCAATAAGCCCAAGAAACCACAACGAAATCCAAAACCTAAAGCTTGAGAAGTTTCTAATTCAAAAGTTAAGGATGCATCGTTCAATTGTAATTTTTCCATGCAATCCCTCAACTCTTCAAAGGCATCAGTTTCTACTGGAAAAATTCCTGCAAAAACCATAGGTTTTACTTCTTCAAAACCATTTATTCTTTCTGCCAAGCTTCCACTCGATGTAAGTGTATCGCCTACTTTAACTTCTTTAGCATTTTTTATTCCAGTAATAATATATCCTACATCGCCACAACCCACATGCTGCTTAGCTTCCATTCCAAATTTCAACACTCCAATTTCAGTGGCATCATACTCCTGACCCGTTGCAATAAATTTAACTTTCTGACCACGAGTAATGGTTCCATTCATGATTCTATAATAAATGATAATTCCTCTAAAGTTATTGAAAACACTATCAAAAATTAATGCTTGTAAAGGGGCTTTAGGGTCTCCTTTTGGAGCTGGAATTCTGTTAATAATAGCATCTAAAATTTCTTGAATTCCAATACCACTTTTGCCACTTGCTAATAAAATTTCTTCGGGTTTACAACCAATTAAATCTACAATCTGATCTGTAACTTCAGGAATCATTGCTCCATCCATATCAATTTTATTGATAATAGGGATGATTTCTAAATTATTGTCAATAGCTAAATAAAGATTACTGATAGTTTGTGCTTGAATACCTTGTGAAGCGTCTACTAATAATAACGCTCCTTCACAAGCTGCTAAAGCTCTACTTACTTCATAACTGAAATCAACGTGACCAGGAGTATCGATTAAGTTTAAAATATAATCTTCGCCTTTATAAGGATAGTTAATTTGTATTGCATGACTTTTAATTGTAATGCCTTTTTCACGTTCCAAATCCATATCATCTAAAACTTGAGCCTGCATAACACGAACGCCTATGGTTTGAGTATCTTCTAATAATCTATCAGCGAGGGTGCTTTTTCCGTGATCGATATGTGCTATAATACAAAAATTCCTAATGTTCTTCATAAGTGGACAAAGATAGTGTTGTAGCGTATTTGATTAATACTTTAAATAAGCATATGAATTAGGATAGATTATTTTTCTGCAGAAGTGCTGCATCTTCTTTTTCTTTACGTTCATTTGCTTGGTCTACTAAATGAGTGATGCTCACATTTAGTTCAAAACCTATAATTAAAACCATTGAATTAAAATAAACTAAACTCATAATAATCAGCACAGTTCCAATAGATCCGTACACTTTATTAAAATTGCCAAAATTATTTACCCAATAAGAAAAAAGTATAGTTGTGGCCATTAATAAAACAGTTGCAAGTATAGCACCAGGAGATGCAATTTTCCATCGTTTATGAACAGAAGGAGCATATTTATAAATTAAAGCTATGCTGTAAAATACAAGAGCCACAATTACTAGCCATCTCAGCTCATTCCACCACAACAAAGTAGCCTTTCTTTTCATTCCAAATAATTTTTTTAAAAAGGAAGCCAATTGTTCTTGACCAACTAAAATTAAAATGGAACCAATTAAAAGTAAAAGAATTAAGAAAGTAAGTTTTATTGCTCTCCATCTTTTATGAAAAAGCCAACCAGTTCTTTGGTCGATAGATTTATCGAAAGTTATTATAATACCCATCATGGCATTTGAAGCATAAAACATTACTAACAAAATACCAAAGGATAATAAACCACCTCGTTGTGTTACAAGAAAATCATTTAAAAAATCTTTTACAAATAAATAAGTGTTTCTATTCGGAGTAAGCTCTTTTGTTAATCGTAACAATTCTATATTAAACTCTTTACTTATTTGTAAATATGGAACCAATGTAAAAATTAAAATACATGCTGCAGGAATAGCCATAATAAAGTTGAAAGAAATTGCAGCAGCCCTTTCGTTTAATCCAATTTTATTAATCTTACCAAAGAAAAAAACTACCACATCAAATAAAGGTAAACCTTGAAACCCGGGAATAATAATTCGTTTGCTTCTTCTAATAACAAAAGCAACTGGAGGAAGTGTAAAGAAAAATTTTTCGAATTTTGTCAATGAGTAAATTTTTCTTTTTCGGCTAAATATTTGGTTAATGCTGTATGATACAAGGCAGCATATTTACTATGTTCAACAAAATTAATACTAAAATGATGAGTGCCACTCATATCTGCATTTGCAACAAAAAATAAATAATTGCTTTTTGGCGAATTTAAAACTGCATCAATAGTTTTTATTGATGGAGTACAAATTGGGCCAGGTGGTAATCCTTTATTTTTATAAGTGTTATAAGGAGAATTAATTTTTGTATGTTTTGATAAAATTCTTCTTAATGCAAAATCTTTTAAAGCAAATTTTACAGTTGGGTCTGCAGCTAATGGCATTCCAATTCTTAAACGATTAATATAAACACTTGCAACTTTACCTTTCTCTGCTTCATTATTGGTTTCCTCTTCAACGATTGATGCTATGATATATACTTGCAAAGGTGTTAAACCAAGTGCATCTGCTTTTTCTTTTCTATTATTTACATCCCAAAATTTTATAGATTCAACAGCTAATTTTTCTACAATTTTTTCAACTGAGGTACTCCAAAAAAAGGAGTAAGTATTTGGAATAATATTAAAGAATAATGTATTGGAATCTGAGCGAATTTCTGCTAAAACTTCCGGTTTGCTTAGAGTTTTAAGAGCAGTGATTGAGTCGGAAGAAAAATTTTTGCTTATAAGTTTTGATAAATCGTTTTTAGTTCTAAGTTTATTAATTACTAAATTATATTCTGCTTGTTTATTATTTTTAAGCATCCTGGCAATACCTAAAATGCTTTCTCCTTTTTTGACTTTGAATTTACCAAATTTTACTCTATCCCAAATTTTAAGTTGATTACCAATTTTTTCAAATAAAAAAGGAGTTGAAATAATTTTTTCATCTACTAATAATTTCAACAAATCATTTTTTGAAATATTTTCTTCAGCAACAACAATAGTTTTTTCATTTTCAGAAAATGAAGTTGTTGATCCAAAAAATATCCATAGAACAAAACATGAAAGAAAAATAATGCTAAGTAATAATGATATGATCACTTTTTTCATAAAATAAAGATAAGGAGCTATTGAAATAGAATTGCATACACATTAATGTTTTAGATTTGTATTAAGATTTTTAATACACACTAATGCAATTTAGTTCAACAAATATTTCATATCAACAAACTAACTCATTTACTAAACTTGTAGTTGATTATTTAAACCAAAAAGAAGAGTTACATTCTTTCTTCAAATTTGATAACAATTTTGAAGGCATACAAAAAGCAATTGAACAAAGAAATTTTTCAGAAAATACTCGCCATACTCTAGTTAAATATTTTCAAAAAACATATTCTTTAAAAGCTTCAAAAAAACAGTTAGAGAATATTAAACTTCTTGAGAACCAAAATTGCTTTACAATAACTACTGCACATCAACCCAATATTTTTACTGGCCCTTTATATGTTATTTATAAAATTTTGCATACAGTAAAACTTGCCAATACGTTTCAAAATAAATTTAACAACTACAATTTTGTGCCAGTTTATTTTATGGGAAGTGAGGATGCAGATTTAGATGAGTTGGGCAATATTACTATTCAAAATAAAAAACTAATTTGGCAAACCAAACAATCAGGTGCTGTTGGAAGGATGTTAGTTGATAATGATTTTTTACAATTGATTGATGAAATAAAAGGTCAGGTTGGAACTACAAATTTTGGAAAAGAGCTAATTGAAATTTTTTCAACTTGCTATACTAAAGAAAAAACAATTCAACAAGCCACATTTGAGTTGTTGAATATATTATTTGAAGATTATGGTCTATTGGTTTTAATACCTGATGATAAGGATCTAAAAAAAGAATTCATTGCTACAATTACTAAAGAAATTACTACATCCTTTTCTCACAAAATTGTTGAACAAACCAATATTGAACTGAGCAAACATTTTAAAACACAAGCTGATGGTAGAGACATTAATTTATTTTACCTGATTGATGATAAACGTGAAAGAATAACTAAACAAGGAGAAGATTTTTATATTGAAAATTTTCAATTAAAATTTACACATGCGGAAATGATTGTTGAGATTGAATCTTATCCTGAAAGATTTAGTCCAAATGTAATTTTAAGGCCCATTTTTCAAGAAACTATTTTACCAAATGTGGCTTTTATTGGTGGTGGTGGTGAATTGGCTTATTGGATGCAATTAAAAAATGTTTTCGCAGATGCAAATATTGACTACCCTGTTTTAGTTTTAAGAAATTCATTTTTATTAATGAATTCAAAACAAGAATTAATAGTTAAAAATTTAGATTTAACAATTGAAGATTTTTTTAAAAATGAAATAGAAATTATTAACAAATATGTTTTAAAACATACTGAACAAACTTTACATTTTGGTAATGAAATATCGTTATTAAAAAATACATTTGAAGCATTAAAAAATCATGCAAATAAAATTGATGCTACCTTATCTGAACATATTGAATCGATTGAAGTAAAAACTATTAAAAAAATTATACAAGCTGAAAAGAAATTAGTAAGGGCAGAGAAAAGAAAATTTAATGATCAACAATTACAAATTAAAAAAATAAAATCTCAATTATTTCCAAATAATCATTTACAGGAACGTGTAGAAAATTTTAGTTTTTATTTTTCAAAATATGGAAAAGGTTTTTTTAATATTTTATTTGAAAGTAGTTTATCTGTTGAACAAGAATTCACCATTATTACAACAGAAATTTAATTATCGAAATTATTAGGCAACCCACTTTTTTTTAGTTCCTTTACCTTTTGCATTACATCTTTACTCATATTTAACTTAAATAATTCTAGCTTTTTTGTTATTACCAGATTAGAAGTTGCAATTATTTGTGCAGCTAAAATTCCTGCATTTTTTGCAGCATTTAAAGCAACTGTTGCAACTGGAACGCCATTTGGCATTTGAAGAATAGAGAGTACAGAATCCCAGCCATCTAATGAATTACTAGATTTAATTGGAACACCAATAACAGGCAAATTAGTTATTGAGGCTATCATTCCTGGTAAATGAGCAGCACCCCCAGCACCTGCAATAATCACTTTTAAACCTCTTTTTTTTGCTAAAGTTGCATAGTTTACCATTCGTAAGGGTGTTCTGTGTGCAGAAACAACAGTTATTTCAAAGGCAATTCCAAAATCAAATAAAATATCGGCAGCTGCTTGCATAATTTTAAGATCACTATCGCTACCCATTACAATTCCTACTTGTGTTAATGTTTGATTTTTTTTTGCCATAAAATTTATTTTAGCTAACTACTTTTATTTTTGATTTAACCTCATGAGCTAATGAAATTAATTCTTCAACATTTTCATTTAACAACGTTACGTGACCCATTTTTCTGCCTGGTTTAGTTTGTTTCTTTCCATATAAATGTACAAAAGCATTTTGCATTTTCATTACTTCATTTAATCCATCAAATTTAGCTAAGCCAAAATTATTTTCTTCTCCAATTAAATTAACTAAAGCAGAAGGCAATATGGAATTATTATTTCCTAAAGGATAATTTAGTAAAACTCTCCATAACATATCAAATTGGCTGCAAAAATTGGCTTCAATGGTATGATGGCCACTATTATGAACTCTTGGTGCTACTTCATTTATAAGAATTTCATTATTTTTTGTAACAAACATTTCTACTGCAAAAATTCCAGCACTATTAAAAGCTTTCACCAATTTTAATGCAATTTCATTTGCTTGTTTTTGGATTTCATAAGTTACAGTAGCTGGTGAAATTTGATAGTCTAATAAATTTAATTTTTCATCAAAAACCATTTCTGTTAAAGGATAAATTGCAATCTGTTTATTTTGTGCAACTGCTATTATTACAGCAATTTCTTTTTTTATTTCAACTAATTTTTCTAAAACAGCGGGTGCATCAAATCCAATAAAAAATTGGCTTTCATCTTTCATTACTACAACTCCTTTTCCATCATAACCACCTTCAGCAACTTTGTGAACAGCAGGTAAAAATTTAGTTTGTGTTTGAAGTTCTTGAATATTTTTTGTGATGATAAAATCAGCAGTTGGAATTTGATGCTGTTTAAAAAAATTTTTTTGAGTGATTTTATTTTTTATTGTTCGTATAGTTGCACTGGTAGGAATTATTTTTATGCCCTCTGATTCAAGCTTTTCAAGAGCATCAACATTTACAGATTCAATTTCAATAGTAATGGCATCTAAATTTTTTCCAAATTGATATACAGTTTCAAAATTTTTAATATCTCCCTTTACAAAATTTTTGCATAAATGAGCAGCGGGACAATCTGCATCATTTTCTAAAACAAAAGTTTCAACATCATAATTAACTGCAGCCTGTAACAACATTCTTCCTAATTGTCCACCTCCTAAAATGCCAACTTTCATGCGTCTAATTTTTGCTAAGATAAGTTAGCCAGTTTTTTTCAAACTATTAACTTTGTGTTATATTCTAAAAAATAAAATTGCATCATCTTTTAATGAATTACTTGGTCATTATTTTCAATTATTAATTAACGCATTGTACTTTTATCATTTTCAAAAAAAAACAAAATGAATTTAAATAATAATACAGATTTTTTACCTTTAAATGGAACCGACTATGTTGAGTTCTACGTTGGCAATGCAAAACAAGCAGCACATTTTTATAAAACAGCTTTTGGATTTCAAAGTATTGCTTATTCAGGACCAGAAACTGGCAATAAAGAAAAAGCTAGTTATGTACTTCGCCAAAACAAACTCACTTTTGTTTTAAGCACTCCATTAAGGCCCAATAATGAAATTGCAGACCATATTAATAAACATGGGGATGGTGTAAAATTTTTAGCTTTAAAAGTAGATGATGCTTCTGATGCCTGGCATCAAACAACAAAACGTGGAGCTACTAGTTTTAAAGAACCAGAAATATTAAAAGATGATCAAGGAGAAGTTGTAATTAGTGGTATACACACTTATGGTGAAACCGTTCATTTATTTATTGAGAGGAAGAATTATAATGGTGTTTTTATGCCGGGCTTTATCAATTTAAAATCAAATTATAATCCAGCAGAAACTGGATTGCTTTATGTTGATCATTGTGTTGGAAATGTACGTTGGAATAGGATGAACGTTTGGGTAAAATTTTATGAAGAAGTGATGGGATTTAAAAATATTTTGAGTTTTGATGATAAAGATATTTCAACTGAATATTCTGCATTAATGAGTAAGGTAATGAGCAATGGAAATGGTTTTGTAAAATTTCCTATCAACGAACCTGCAGAGGGTAAAAAGAAATCGCAAGTAGAAGAATATTTAGATTTTTATAATGGTGAAGGTGTACAACATGTTGCCATTGCAACAAACAATATTATTGAAACTGTTTATAATTTAAAATCGAGGGGTGTTGAATTTTTGAATATACCAGAAAGCTATTATAAAACCGTTTTAGATAGAGTTGGTAAAATTGATGAAGATTTAGCCCCACTACAAGAATTAGGAATATTAATTGATAGAGATGATGAAGGTTATTTGTTGCAAATTTTTACAAAGCCATTGCAAGATAGACCTACTTTATTTTTTGAAATAATACAACGTAAAGGAGCAAAAAGTTTTGGAAAAGGCAATTTCAAAGCATTATTTGAAGCATTGGAAAGAGAACAACATTTACGAGGAAATTTATAGTTTACTTTTCTACTTTTACTTCAAATAAATCATAGTTAACTCCTAATGCTGCTGCTGCTGCATTGCTTATACGAATCATTAGGCTTGCATCATCTTTTACATTTGGTAATGGACCAAGCACTTTGGCATAAATAAACTTGTTATCTAACTTAACTTTTACAATACTTCCATTTTCAGCATCATTCATTAAAGCGTAATATTTTTTATCTTTCCAACCAGAAATTGTTTTAAATGTACCACATAATCCCATTACTGATTTATTACTAGGTTTGTACTGCTTTTCAAAAACATTATTTTCAGATTTATCAGTTATAGTTTCTGGTTTTAAAGCAACTTTTTCTTGTTTTTGATATTCATTATTATCTATAACCTGATCTATAACTTTAGCATGGTTTTCAGTGTCATTAATATTTTTTTTCAAAGATGCTTTTACAACTTCTTCTTGTGTTACTATTGTTTTAGTTTCTGTTAAACCAGCTTTTAATTTTTGTTGTGAGAAAAAAATATGATTACCAATTTTAATATTATCGTTTTCTAAATTATTCCAGGTTCGTAATTGCTCAACTGAAACACTATTGTCCTTAGCAATTTTATACAAACTTTCTCCAGATTCTATAACATGAAATGGCAAGTTAATTGTTTGGTTTGTTGCTATTTTAGTCACTTCAATCTTATTGCTTTTACCAATATAACCACCCATTGGAATTAATAGCTTTCCACCAGTTTTTACGATTGTATTACTACTTATATTATTTATTTCGTAGATATCTTTTACTTTCACTTTATACAAGCTGGCAATCTGAGTAATATTTTCACCTGGTTTTACTATATGAGTTAAAACATTATTTTGTGCATGTGCAAATAAAACTGGCAAAAAAATAAATAATATGAGTAATCTCTTTAACATATAATTTTCTTAATTGATCGAAGTCAAAATTCTCCAATTGGTTGGATAATAGTTGTTTATTCTTTTATCTAAGATTTTAATCCAACCGATATTTATATTTTTATAAGAGACCAAAACCCAACCTTTGACCTCTGTATTTAGTATAACTACTTTTTTGGATAGATATTGTAGAACTACTTCTAATTTTAATGATATTTTTTCAAAATTCTTTAAAGTTTTCAAACTTAAAGCTAAATCATGAGATGGAATAATGTCTTTTCCTTTTACTATACCAATTTCAACTCCAGCTTTTTTAATATAAAGATAAGCTGCAATTGTTTCTAACACATTTATGAATTTGGAAGTAAAAAAGCTAATTTTTTCATTATGCTTAAATAAAGAAATATCATCTGTATTTTCAAAATTATCACATACTACTTCAATTTCTTTTTTAGAAACAGGTAATAACTTTTGTGTTTTATATTTTTGTTGATGTATTTCTTTTTTAAAAGTTAAAGCAGCTATAAAGAACCCTTCTCCATCAACTTTATTTGGATAAAATCTATAACCAAAAGCATTTTTTTTACTTGAAACACTTTCAACAATTCCCCAATTTTCATCAATTGGAATTTGTAATGAAGTACATTCAAATTCATTGATTATCCAATCCAAAATATCTTCATTTTCTTCTTTTGAATAAGAGCAAGTAGAGTAAATTAATATTCCATCATTCTTAATGCAATTTTGAATTTCAGAAATAATTCTTTGTTGCCTTTGGCTACAAAGTTTAACGTTTTGCTTACTCCATTCGTCAATTGCTTTAATATCTTTCCTAAATAAACCGCTGCCACTGCATGGAGCATCAATAACAACAAGATCGAAATAATTTGCAAGTTGTTTAAAATCTTTTGGATCATTATTAGTAACAATACAATTATGATGACCCCATTTTGTAATATTTTCAGTTAAAATATTTACTCTTTGTTTAATTACCTCATTACTTATTATTACACTATTAGTAAAATAGTTTGCCAATAAAGTAGATTTACCTCCAGGTGCAGCACACAGATCTAACACAATTTTCTCATCATCTTTTTTAAATAAGTGCTGAATAATATGATCTAAAAACATACTACTAGCTTCTTGAACATAGTAAACACCAGCATGTAATAGTGGGTCGAAAGTAAATTTTGGTCGGCTTTTTAAATAAAACCCTTCTTTACACCAAGGTACATTTTTACTAATGTTTAACCCATACAATTCGTTCAATTTTTCAATTGCTACAACTTCAACTTTTTGAGAATTAAACCTTATTGTAGTAATTTCTTTTGGGTGAAGGTGTGATGCTAAAAAAGCTTCTTCATGAAATCCATTTATTTGTTGAAGGCTATCTATTAATGGTTTTGGTATCACTGTACAAATATAGTATTACAAAAAAAATCCCACGTTATAAAACGTGGGATTTGAACTATAAAAATAAGTTTAATTAAAATACATTAAATCCAAAGCTTGCATAGTATAAGCCTCCAATTTGAGGATTACCAAATGCACTTCTGTAATATTTGTTAAATAAGTTAGTAGCACCAATTTTAAATAAACTCTTAATGCTAGTAAATTTGTAACTCATGAAAGCATCCACTGCACCATATGCTGGAACTTCACCAGTACCAAAAGTACCTTCCCATAAGAATGCATCTTGCCATCTGTAGTTAGCACCAAAACCCCAATTACCACAAACATTAGGATTACTTAAGCCAATATTATAACGTAATTTAGGTGTGTTATAAAAAGTAACCAAACCAGCTGGAGCATCACTTAATTTATCGCCAGATACATTTGCATTTAACAAATAGCTTTTATACAATTTATATTCAGCACTTAAACCCCAACCCATTGATTTTAATGTTTGACTTGCATTAGAAACGAATGAATAATTATCTGTTGCAAAAGGACTAGCCAACATTTGAACAGCAATTAAAGGGTTTGTACTTTGACCACGACCTACAGCAGTACGACCAATAAAGTTTTCGAATTGGCTAAAATATACATAAGCATCAACTAATAATTTACTAGTTAAAACACCTCTATAACCTACTTCAATTGTATTTGAAACCTCAGGTTTTATTGTTGTAAATGTTGCAGCTTTTAATAAAGCAACATTTGGAGAACCTGCAGCAATTGAATTTCTGAAAGCAACTATACTTGCAGCTGTATATGCTGGATTTCCAGAGAAATTATAACGAGTATTAAAGTTAGGTAATCCACCAATTAAGATTGAAGATGGAGTTTTTAAATTAATCCATTGATCTTGTAAAGAAGGAAAACGATAAGCTTGTTGATAAGAAGCACGTATGTAATTATTTTCAGCTACTTTCAAGGTTAAAGTTGCTCTTGGAGTAAATCTACCATCAAAGTTTTGGCTTTTATCGTAACGACCAGAAACAGTTAATTTTAATTTATCATCCAAAAATTTCTTTTGCAATTGCATATATCCACCATATTCATAAACACTCAAAGGTCCTAAAGTATCTGCAAAGATGGTACCATTAGAATTTAAAGAGTAATTTCTGTAGCTTGCTCCGACAAGAATGTCAACAGCTTTAACTAAACGAGAAAAATTGTATTGACCCTCATAGTGATATAAAGAAGTTTTATCATCAAACTTGGCACCACCCTTGCTTATAGGCGTGCTTATTGCTTTGTTAAAAGCATCATTAAATTGTTGAGAACCTGGCAAAAATCTACCATTTTCAGCAGTTGATCTTGCAGCCCCATGAGCAACAGCTGTATTAGCAGATGGCAATGGAGTTAATCCTAAGAAAGCTGCACCATAAACTCCTGTGTATTGTTGAAACCAAGTTGCATTATCTTTCCAGGCAGCATTCACTGCAACTGCAGCTGTTGTTGCAGTATAGGCATCACCAGAATTTTCTTGAGTTGTATAGGCTCTCAAGAACCAATCTTTATGTTTTAGCTCAAACTTATATTGACCAATAGCTAAATTTTTAATAGAATATCTATCAGCACCAGTGTAAACTGTTGTACCAACACCATAATTTGCTTGAAGTGAAGCCTCAAGATTATTATTTAATTTATAATGTAACGCTCCGTTTAATTTAACGTTGTAGTTATTATAATCTACTAAATCTCTTTCATCATAACCAGTTCTACTTACAAAACCACCTTCTGTGGTTGCACCAATAAATGTATTTTTATAAGCATTATTTGCAACAGTACTTGTTGGAATTAGAAACGGCAAAAAAGGTTGAAAAGGTGCAGGTGTACCAGCAGCAATTTGTGCAGGAGTAAGTCCACCAGTTAAAGCAGCATCAATACCAGCTAAGAAAACATTAGCACCAGGTTGTGCAGCTACTTGTGCTCTTACAACTTGTGCAAATTGCAGCTGGAACACCTGCACCTTTTCAACCTTTTTTACCGTTTTTAATTCCTACAAGTACTGTTGCAAATAATGCTTATAAAAATACATTTATTGGTGCAAC
>JANPAT010000232.1:0-4489 GCA_031430075.1 Chitinophagaceae bacterium
CTCCAATTAAAATAACATTTTTAGGAACTGGAACCAGTAGTGGAGTACCTATGATTGGTTGTGATTGTGAAGTATGTACATCTGCAAATAAAAAAGATAAAAGATTGCGTAGTAGTATTCTTATTCAATCATCCACAACTACAATTGTTATCGACACTACCCCAGATTTCAGGTATCAAATGTTACGTACTGCAACAAAACATATAGATGCAGTTGTTTTTACTCACCCTCATAAAGATCATATTGGTGGTTTAGATGATATTAAAGCTTTTAATTTCTTTAGCCAAAAGCCAATGCCACTTTATTTAAATGAACTTACTTTATGTGGAGTTGAAAAAGAAATGCATTATGCATTTGTTGAACATAAATATCCTGGAGTGCCAAGTTTTGAAATTCATGTAATCGATAATGAAAAATTTGTTATTGGAGATATAGAAATTGAGCCTATTAACGTTTGGCATTTAAAAATGCCTGTACTAGGTTTTAGAATTGGAGATTTTACTTACATAACAGATGCCAATAGAATTGATGAGGTAGAATTAAATAAAATATTAGGTTCTAAAATATTGGTGTTAAATGCACTTAGAAAAAAAGTTCATATTTCACATTTTACATTACAAGAAGCTGTAGATTTAGGTAATCAACTTCAATTGCCTAAAATTTATTTAACACATATAAGTCATCAAATGGGTTTGCATGATGCAATAAATAAAGAATTGCCCAACCATATTGAACTTGCATTTGATGGATTAGTTTTAGATTTGTAACAACAATTTGTTATGAAAAAATTTTTGAAAGATTACTTTACATTTTCAAAGAAAGAATCAGTTATAGCAATTATTATTTTGTTTATAATTGCTATTTTTTTATTGTTGCCTTATTATTATGCTTATAAAAAATCAAAAGAGCCAATTGATACTTCATTAGCTAAATTGGCAGATTCTATTTTGGCTCAGCAAGAAAATATTGATGTTATTGCAGAGAAATCAACCTATAAAAAGTTTGAGAATTATAAAAATGATAAATATGAAAATAGGCCTCTTAAGCCTTTTGCTTTTAACCCAAATACCATTGATGAAAATGGGTTTTTAAAACTTGGTTTAAGTCCAAAATTGGTAAAAACAATTCTTAATTATCGAAGTAAAGGAGGAAGCTTTCGAAAACCAGATGATTTTAGAAAAATTTGGGGATTGAAAAAAGAAGATGCCGATATTTTAATACCATTTATAACTATAGAGAACTCTCGTTCAAATTTTAATCCTTCAGCAAGCAACAAAAAGTATACTCCAAAAAATATTGATGTTAATATTGCTACTATTGATGATTACAAACATTTGCCTGTACCAACTAATGCTGCATATAAAATTTATAATTATCGAGAAAAATTAGGTGGATTTATAAGTATTGAACAAATTAAAGAAACCTATGGTTTAACCGATTCATTGTATCAAATAATATTTCCTTTTCTTTATATAAATAGTAGCAACATTAATAAACTTAACATCAATACAGCTACAGAATTCGAAATGTCTAAACATCCATATGTTTCAGCTGAGTTGGCAAAAGCTATTGTTTATTATAGAAATAAATATGGAAATTTTAATGCTGTACAAGAAATAAAGAAAATTGTTTTTGTTACTGAATCAACTTTAAAAAAAGTTGCACCTTACCTTACTGTTGAGGGTCAATAGCTGTATTTTTTAGTTCATGTAAACTAATGGTAGCAGCTATTACAGCATAGGAAGGTGCTATTACCCATCCTAGAATTGGAATAAAATGTAAAATATAAAATACCATGCCATTACCAATTGCTAAACCTTTATTATGCCCAATGTAATAAATACTTTCTGCTGCATTTTTTTGCTCTCGTTCCATATTGTAATCTAACATACTAAAACCATAATAATAACATTCAACAAACACTGCTATTACTGGTGTTACCAATCCTAAAATAGGAACAAAACCAAGAAAAAGTATAGCCAATAAATAAATAGTTTGCCAACCTGCATTTCTTATTGCAATGGAAACCCCTCTAACAATATCATTAATAAATTGATTAAAATTAAATTTTGTTGAAGTGCCATTTAGAATGTTAGATGTTTTTTCTGTAAGTAATGAAAAAAATGGAGAACCAATAATGAGAAATAAATACTTGAATAAAGAAAAATAAAGTAACATTTGAATCATCCAAAAAATCATCCCACCTAATGCAAATAAAAATCCTAAAAAGCTATTTTGCATGGTATCGAGCCAGTTTTTTAATCCAGCTTTTAGGGTTAACCATTCAATAAAACTTGTAGCAGTTTTACCAAAAAAAATCATGCTTACAACAAACAGAAATGTATAAATTATACCGGAGAATAAAATCCAATTCCACAACTTATGATCTTTTATAAATTGATGAGCTTTGAAATAAGCTTGAATTGATATGATGATTTCTTTAAGCACTTCTTAGTTTGATAAAATTTTAATATGCCCATTTTACTAATGTGGCACCCCAAGTAAAACCACCACCAAAAGCAGCAAGTACAAGATTATCGCCTTTATGTAATTTGCTTTCCCATTCCCATAAACATAGGGGTATAGTTGCTGCAGTAGTGTTGCCATATTTTTCAATATTAATCATCACCTTATCTTTTGAAATTCCCATTCTATTGGCAGTTGCATCTACAATTCTAAGATTTGCTTGATGGGGTACTAGCCATGCAATATCATCACCAGTTAATTGATTTCTTTCAAGTAATTCAGCACTTACATCAGCCATGCCTTTTACTGCAAATTTAAAAACGCTTTGGCCTTCTTGATATGCATAATGTTCTTTAGCTAAAACTGTTTCAACAGATGCAGGTTTTAATGAACCTCCAGCTTTCATGTGTAAAAATTTTACTCCACTGCCGTCACTTTTTAATAAACTATCTTGTATACCATAACCTTCTGTATTGGGTTCAAGCAAAACAGCTGCAGACGCATCTCCAAATAAAATACAAGTATTTCTGTCTGTATAATCTGTAATAGCACTCATTTTATCTGCTCCAACAACAATTACTTTTTTATATCTTCCACTTTCAATAAAACTTGCTCCAGTAGTTAATGCAAACAAAAATCCGCTACAAGCAGCATTTAAATCAAAGCCAAAAGCATTTACAGCACCAATTTTATCTCCAATGATATTTGCTGTTGCAGGAAAGATCATATCAGGTGTAACTGTAGCACAAATAATACAATCAATTTCCGAAGCAGAAATATTTCTTTTTCTTAATATTTCTTGAATTGCAGGTACAGCTAAATCACTTGTTGCTTTTCCAGGTTCACGTAAAATTCTTCTTTCACTAATACCAGTTCTAGTTCTTATCCATTCATCGTTAGTATCAACCATCTTCTCTAAATCGAAATTTGTTAGTTTTGTTTCAGGAACATATCCTCCAACAGCAGTAATAGCAGCAGTAATTTTATTCATTCTTAAAAAGGTATTTAAATTTTTAGTTTGAGGTTTTAAAATTAAAGAAAACTAGCTTAATCTTTTAAAAAAGAGTCATCATACGTTTTAATAAGCTTAAATCCTATTAAAATATGTGTAATTAATAGAACAGAAAAAAGTGCAACAATACCAGAAACTGTATAAAATAAAGTAGCAATTTGATGTTTGCTAAAAATGGTATTGATATTACCTTGATTTTGTTGAACGATAGTATTGATATTTGCTTCAACAAATGAAGGGTTAAATAAAATACTAAAAATTTGAACGATATTTAATACTGAAAAAATTAAACTTGCTATGGAGTTAATTTTAATTAAATCTTTAATGATCTTTTTACAAGTTAGTTGCTTAATAACCACTTTTCTTAAAAAAATAAATGAACTTATATAATACAGCACAATGCAAACCATAATGAATACTGGTAGTAGCATCTGTGGGTTAGCAATTGCTATGAGTATTCCAAATAATGAAAAGAATGCAATAAAAGCTGTAGGTATTGCCAAAATGTAGGTGAGCCATTTATAAATTTTTGTCAAATTCATTTTTACTATTTGTTTTATTTAGTTGAGATATTTGCAAACATAATCAATTACCATTTTATTTAGTATTCATGCAAAATAGGTTTCAATCTTATTTAAACACATCTACTTCACTCATCAAGCTGTATGATGCTACAATTCCATTTGCTATTTTTTTAAAAAATTATTTTGCTCAACATAAAAAACATGGGTCTACCGACAGAAAAAACATTGCTACACTTTGTTATTCATATTTCCGATTAGGTAATTCATTCAAAGCAGTTTCTATTGAAGAAAAAATAAAGATTGGTTTTTTTATTTGTAATGATGAACCTCGAGAATTTGAATTTTTATACGATAAATTATTTTTAAATAATTGGAGTGTTGAGCTAAATAATCGAGTTCAATTTTTAGATACAATTCATCCAAAATTTTTAAATGATGTTTTTGTTTTGCAGGAGAAAATTGGAGGCATAAATAGTAAAGATGATTT
>JANPAT010000233.1:0-2317 GCA_031430075.1 Chitinophagaceae bacterium
ATTCCATCTTCCCTAAAAAAGAAACCGTCACCCGTTTGGAAGTGTTGCCAAAAACTTTGTTTTGTTCAAACAGATAAACCAACTGACTCACTTTAATATTTTGGCTTAGGCCCGATTTTACTCGCGTAACCGTATAATTTGTTTTCCAGCTTAAAGCAGTTTCTGAATTATTTTGCCCTGCATCAGACACTTTAAAAACAATCGGTTCTGAGAACAATAATTTGTCAATGAGCGAATACAATTTGATTGTATCATTGGTTTCCGAAGTAAAATCGATTACTTCGGGATTCTGGTTTTGAAAACTGTTTTTGATGTTTTTTACAACTTCCTTTTTCAAATCATCTGATAGAGAAGCATCCGTAAGCATTTGAAAATAGGCAAACAAATCTTCTACTTTACTTTTGCCGTTTTCACGATAATCTTCCAATGCTTTTGCGGCGTATTTTTTGGACAAACTAAGTTGTGATATCTGAGTTTCAGCTGTCTTTTTTTCATTAGCAGATTGTGCCAGAACAGAATGCCCAAACATCAGTATTGCAATAAATAAAAAAATAGTCCTCATTTTATTCCTGTTTAATTCTAATAAACTGAATTCTGTCATCAGCATCGTTTTTTATTTCAATAATTTTCATCCGTTTTACCTTTTCCGTGGGCACTATGAGTTTTTGGGAGAATTCATTTTTATCATAATATTCGGAACCCAAATTATTTTTCAGCATTACGATTACTTCCAAATCGTCAGATAAAATTTTATTCAATTGTTCTTTTCGCGTTTGCCAATCCTTGATATCCGAAACCATAAACGCTTTAAGCATCATAGCGTAATCATCAGGAGTTAGCGTAATCTTTGGCGGTTGATTATTTGAATAATTAATTATTACTGTTTTTGGATGGTAAAACGGACTCTTGATTACCAATTTGGCTCCCTTATTTCCTGAAGTTAGAATTTTCAATTTCCCATCTTTTACTTCCAGATTTTTTTCCACAGAATCTTCAATCTGAACCACTTTTACCTCATCTGATTTTATCTTTTCATTGGTAAATTCGTTGTTTAATTCAATCGTATTGGTTTTAGGCAAAGCCGATGAATAAAAGCCAAAATACCAAACTGCAATTGCGATAATCGGCAACAAGATTAGCCACCACGCTTTAGATACTTTCTTTTTAGTTTTTGATATTGCTTTGGTTTCGGAAACGGTTTCAAATACAAATTCATCCCAGCCAGAAAGTTCAACAAACTGAGCTAGAATATTCAGCATGTCCTTTCTTGGAACTTTGCTGTTGACTTCCGGTTTTAGATGAGTATAAATCCATTTCTCACTTATAGTTTGCCTGTTTTTTTCTTCTATTAAACCGATAAGATTCTGAATATCCTGAGCGCTAAACGTTTTCCAGCTTCCCTGAAAAAAAGGATAATGCTCCTGATATTTCAAAAGCACCAATTGTTTTAATCGCTGAAAATGTTCGAGTTCTGTCATTCGTAAAATCTATTCAAAAGTATAAGTTACCACGGTATCATTTGCTGAAAAGTTACTGCAAAAGCTCTGTAAATGTAACTAAAAAACTTTACAGCCACTTGAAAGCGGTTTTGCCACGACTACATTTTGGCTTGACCGTAACATTGCATCAATAATCATTAAAACATAAAAAAAATGAAGACAAAATTTATCACCGCAACTTGCCTTATGATGGCAGTAATTAATTTTACAAATGCTCAAATCTCAGGAAACGCTAATTATGACAAAAAAGAAGGCAACGCCAATTACGGAGGCAATCAATACACCATAAATCGGGTAAACACCATTCAAACAACATCGAGCAGTCAGGACGAAATGGTAATTACGATTAAAGGTATTTACAACGAAAGAGCCACATCGCAAATTGCTACGTTCAGTATTCTTCAATTAGGAAAAACCGCTGAAGAAGCAACGAGTTTAATTGATGAACGCATCGCAAATGTCATCAGGGAAGTAAACAGCTTGAATAAGGAAATCGAAGTCGCTACTGATATGATTTCGTTTGTACCAACCTATGATTATGCTGTAGAAAAGAAAATTTTCAATCCAAAAACCTATAATGAGCAACCATCGGGTTTCGAATTGAAGAAGAATATTTTAATCAAATTCAAAAACAACAATGACTTTGACCGAATTGTATCTATTTGCGGAAAAAATGAAATTTATGATTTGGCAAAAGTAGATTATGTAACGACCAACTTTGACGGAATCCGATTTCAAATGCAGAAAAAAGCTATAGAGCAATTCAAGGATTATATGGCCAATTATTCGTTGATAATGAACACCGATTTGAATAAAAA
>JANPAT010000234.1:0-5423 GCA_031430075.1 Chitinophagaceae bacterium
GATCTTGCGAGGAGGCAATGTTCAATTTTTGTTCTACCATAACTCAAAAATAGGTAAATGCAGCATATGTAAATTTGTAAACCACTATTTTTAAAGAAAATATTAAAATGGAAGGGATTTAAAAGTCAACTTTTAAAGAGAATTAAAATATCATGCTTACTAAATTCAATAAAACAATAAGATTATCTATAATAAAAGGGATTGTAGTAAGTACTATTTTTATAAGCTGCAAAACAACAAAACCTACTCAGCAAAACTCTATCCATCAGCCTCAAATTATTCAACAAAATAATGAAGTAAAACCAAATGATAAATCTGATACAAACACTCTTGCAGATACGCTACAAAACGCTCATGTAAGTATTTGTGTTTTTGATGCTTCGAAGAATACATTTCTAACATCATACCAGTCAGAAAAATTTTTTATACCTGCCAGCAATTTAAAAATTGCAACATGCTATATTGCTCTAAAATATTTGAGTGATAGTTTAGTTGGATTAAACTATACCGAAGATGATACTTCTATTCAAATACAAGGAACTGGCGATCCAACTTTTTTAAATGCCAATTTTAAAAATCAACTTGTTTTTAATTGGCTAAAAACAAAATCGAACAAGAAAATTTATTTACTGAACTCTAAATTCAGCACTACAGCATTTGCCAAAGGTTGGTCGTGGGATGATTATTTAGAACCTTTCATGCCAGAGAGAACAAGTTTTCCAATATATGAGAATGCCGTTACTTTCAATAATAGCAATGGTTTTAAAGCTTTCCCAAAATATTTTGAAAATAAAATTGTAGCAAATTTTGAAGCCAGTAACAACAATAATAAATTTAATGTTACAAGAAGTATTGGCTCAAACAATTTTGCAATAACTCCTGGAAATAATTTAACGAAAACCATTACTTTTTCTACCGAAGCAGATAATCCTGTTTTACAAAACAGACAATTAGCTCAACTTCTTAGCGACACATTAAAACTAAATATTGTAAACAAACCAGTTTTGAATTATTTATTAGACAAAAAAGTTTATTCACAATTAAAAGATGAAGTATTACAATCGATGATGTTTAGAAGCGATAATTTTATTGCTGAGCAACTGCTATTAATGGTAAGTAATGAATTGTTTAAAGAAATGGATGAGAACAAATTAATACAATACCTTTTACATAATGATTTTAATGAATTGCCACAAACTCCAAGATGGGTTGATGGAAGTGGATTAAGCAGATACAATTTATTTACAACTCAAGATGTAGTTTTTATTTTGAACAAAATGAAATCTGAATTTGGCTGGCAAAGAATGAGCAAAATATTTCCAAAAGGAAACGAAGGAACACTAAAGAATATGTTTTTAAAAAATAGCAATCAAGTGTATGCAAAATCTGGTTCACTAAGCAATATATATTGTTTATCTGGTTATCTGATTGCTAACTCGGGTAAAGAATTTATTTTTTCAATAATGGTGAATAATCATCAATTAAAAACACAACAAGTGAAAAATATTATTGAAAATTATATAACAACTATAATAGAAAAAAATTAAAGTGCAGGTTCTTGCTGACTTAAACAATGCCAACTACCTAAACCCCAAATTACATCTCTACTATCAATGCCAATTGTTTTTCTATCGGTAAAACAATTACTGATAATTTCTAAGGCTTTATCGTCATTATTATCTCTAAATGTTGGTACAATTACTGCATGATTTGAGATATAAAAATTTGCATAAGATGCAGGCAAACGTTGGTCTTCCCAAATAACAGCTTTAGGCATAGGCAATTCAACAATATTCATTTGTTTGCCATTTTGCAAACGCATTTTATGTAAAGCCTTTAAATTCTGTTGCAGCAAATTATAATTTTCATCTTTCTTATTATGCTCAACTACAGTTACAACAGTATCACTATTTACAAAACGAACAGTATCATCAATATGACCATCAGTATCATCACCAACAATGCCTTCATCAACCCAAAGAATATGTTCAACACCATAATACTGTATTAAATAATTTTCAATTTGCTCTTGATTCAAAAGAGGGTTTCTATTTTCATTTAATAAACAACAAGTAGAAGTTAATATAGTGCCTGCTCCATTAAACTCAACAGATCCGCCTTCCATTACAATTCCAGGATTAAAAACTGGCAAGCCAAGTTTTTCTCCAATCAATGTTGGTATCACATCATCTAAATCGAATGGAGGATATTTATTACCCCATGCATTATAACCCCAATCGATGATTGCTTTTTTATTTTCTTTTAGATTAATTAAAAATGCTGGACCATGATCTCTACACCAAGCATCATTGGTTGGATGATGATAAAATTTTATTTTTGATAAATCAACACCAGCTTCTAATAAATATTTAGTTGCAAAGTTTTCCATTCTACTATCCTTAACATTAATACAAACCATTTCACCTACACTAATGGCTTTTATAAATTGTGCATAAGGGCTATAAATAGTATCAATTTTACCAGGCCAGCTTTCAACCTTATGTGGCCAACTTAACCAGGTTGCAGTATGTTTATGCCATTCGGCAGGAAAAGAAAATCCTAAATCCTTTGGAGTTTTTGTATCAGTATTATTCATTAATTCTTTTAAAAATGATTATTGAGAGATGAGAAAATCAACTAATTTTAGAGATAAGATTTAATTAAACATTAAAAATTAAAAATCTAATCAATAAACCTCTTTGTAATGGGCTCATAACTATCAATTCTTCTATCTCTCAAAAAAGGCCAATGTGTTCTATAAGAATCAGTTTTTGAAGTATCAATTTCTACAACAAAAGTTTCCTCTTTATCCTGAGATGCTTTGTACAAAAGCGTTCCAAAAGGATTTGATACAAAACTTCCTCCCCAGAATTTCATCTTCCCATCTTGTTCCAATCCTACTCTATTTACACTCACTACATGAACGCCATTAGCTACAGCATGACTACGTTGCATGGTTTGCCAAGCATTGTATTGTTCCACATTAGTTGCTTCATCTTGTGAAGTTGCCCAACCAATAGCAGTAGGATAAAATAAAATTTCAGCACCCATTAATGCTGTAATTCTTGCTGCTTCAGGATACCATTGATCCCAACAAATCAACACTCCTATTCGTCCAAATTTGGTATCAAAATTTTTGTACCCTAAATCGCCAGGAGTAAAGTAAAATTTTTCATAATATGCTGGATCATCGGGTATATGCATCTTTCTATATTTACCTAAATAAGTTCCATCAGCATCAATCACTGCAGTGGTGTTATGATAAATACCTGAAGTTCTTTTTTCAAAAAGTGAAGCAATAATAACTACACCACATTCTTTAGCCACTTCACACATCACGTTTGTTGTTTTTCCAGGAATGGCTTCAGCTAATTCAAAATTTTCATAGGTTTCAACATCACAGAAATAAAGTGATGTAAATAATTCTTGTAAGCAAACAATATTGGCACCTTTTGAAGCTGCTATTTTAATTTGCTCTGCAGCCTTTGTAATATTTGAACTCACATCTGCAACACAACTCATTTGTACTAATCCAATTTTCACTATACTCATGTAATTAAATTTCAGATGCAAAAATATAATTATTATAAAAGAGTTGAAGCTTTTTTACAATCACATTACAATCAGTGTAATTTTACAACATGAGTAAGAAAGTTATTTTAATTATTATGGATGGATGGGGATTAGGAAAAAATAAATCTTCGGATGCCATACAAAATGCAAATGCTCCTTTTGTAAATTCATTGTACAACAAATATCCAAACAGTACATTAGTAACTTGTGGCGAAGCTGTGGGTTTGCCAGAAGGACAAATGGGTAATAGTGAAGTGGGGCATTTAAACATAGGTGCAGGCAGAATTGTATACCAAGAATTGCAACGGATTAATGTAGCTATCAAAACAGGTGAGTTTGCACAAAATAAAGAACTACTCCATGCTATTGAATATGCAAAATCAAATAATAAATCTCTACACTTAATAGGTTTAGTGAGTGATGGAGGCGTTCATTCCCACATTAATCATCTAAAAGCTATCATTGAAGTTTGTAAAAAAAATGAACTTAATAATGTATTTGTTCATGCATTTACTGATGGAAGAGATTGTGACCCTAAAAGTGGCTTAGGTTTTTTGAAAGATTTACAAGAACATTTGAATAAAAATGTTGGAGAAATTGCAACAGTTACAGGCAGATATTATGCAATGGATAGAGACAAAAGATGGGATAGAATAAAGCTTGCCTATGATGCCATGGTGAATGGTATTGGAGAACAAAGTGATGATATTTTAAAAAGTTTTGAACAATCTTATACAAATGGAGTTACAGATGAATTTATTAAACCTATTATCAATTTAAAAGTAAAAAATAAAAACCAAAAAAACAATCCATCTAACATCGAACTTCAAACATCGAACATTAAAAACGATGATGCAGTAATTTGCTTTAATTTTAGAACTGACAGATGCAGAGAAATTACTCAAGCACTTACTCAGCAAGACTTTCCTGATTATGATTTGCACAAACTCAATTTACATTACACTACCTTAACTGATTACGACACATCATACAGCAACGTACACATCATGTTTGATAATGATAATTTGAATAATACATTAGGAGAAGTTTTAGCCAATGCCAAAAAAACTCAAATTAGAATTGCTGAAACAGAAAAATATCCTCATGTAAGTTTCTTTTTTAGTGGTGGAAGAGAAAATGTTTTTGAAGGTGAAACCAGAATTATAGTTCCATCTCCAAAAGTGGCTACTTATGATTTACAACCAGAAATGAGTGCTATAGAAATTACAGATCAACTTATTCCTGAAATACAAAAAGCTGTAATAGATTTTATTTGTTTAAACTTTGCAAATGCAGATATGGTTGGCCATACAGGTGTTTTTAAGGCTGTAATAAAAGCTGTTGAAACTGTTGATCAATGTGTTGAAAGGGTTGTAAATGCTGCTTTGAAACAAGATTATACTATTTTACTAACTGCAGATCATGGTAATGCAGATTTTATGATTAATGAAGATGGTAGCCCCAATACACAACACTCATTAAACTTGGTTCCCTTGTTTTTAATCAGTAATAATTATCATGGAAAATTACAAGATGGAAAATTAGCAGATATTGCTCCAACAATTCTTAAAATAATGCAACTTGATATACCAAAAGAAATGACAGGAAAAATTTTAATAGATGGATAAGCAAGAAATAGTAAAAAAATTAAAAGAAAATCATCAAAACTTTATTCATTTAATTGAAAGTCTTAATAAAGAAGATTTCGAAAAAGTTGTTGAGGAAAAATGGTCTCCAGGCCAACAAGCAGAGCATATTTTTAAAAGTGTGATCCCTGTTGTATTAGCTTTAAAATTGCCGATGTTTATGTTGAAATTATTTTTTAGCACAAATAATCGCAATAGCAAATC
>JANPAT010000235.1:0-5739 GCA_031430075.1 Chitinophagaceae bacterium
ATATTTTTTGGTAATGCAGCACTGTCAATAGTTCTAGAATTCGAAGTATCGCCCTGTTTACCAATAACTAAATTTGAAAATATTTTGGAATTCTGGTTAAAGAAAAACTGATAACCAGCTACAAAAATTGCAATGATGATAAATGCACTCCAAATTCGGCTTAATGCCATGTTATTAGTTTTTGGTTTAAAGATTAAAGTTAAAAGTTTAAACTGTTTTACAAAATAAAAAAGCCAACAATCAATTTTGACTGCTGACTTCTTTGTGTTTTACTTATTAAAAAAAACTAAAATTTAAACCCTAGGCCAAATTGTATTTGCTGACTTTTCCATTTATTACTTTCACTTAAATCATTAATATTATTTAAACCAATAGCATATCTTCCATAGATTCTGAGGTATCGAAAGTTAAGTTGTGCTCCACCAATCATTGCAAAATCAGAACTTTTAAATGGTTCTGAACCTCCAACTAATTTATTCTCACTTTTATTTAAGAGAAAACTATTCTGAGGCCCAACATTTAAAACTAAAACATTCGCAATTTTATATCTGAATAAAATTGGAATAGTTAAGTAATTTAAGTTTACATCACTATTTTGAAAAGTAAAAGGCAAAGTTGCAGAAGTGTTTTCTGATTTAGTTTGAGAGTATAAAAATTCTGGTTGAATACCAATCTTTTTATTAAAATCTATTTCCATGAACAATCCACCCTGAAAGCTAGTCTTGTAGCCTTCTTTAAAAGATTGACCATCAATTTTTGTAAAATTTGTACCTGCTTTAATTCCAACATTAGCATCCTGAGCTTTTGAAGTAATTGTAATAAGAAAGATTGTTGAAAATACTAGAATAATTTTTTTCATAATTGTAATTTTAGATATGATATCAAATATGCAGCATAAGTTTAAATCCTTAATTAACTTTATCACTTTTTAACATTTTATAAAAATTAATATTCATGAGTTAAATTGCATGAATTAAAGATTTATAATGAAAAGATATTTATTTTTTTTACTGACTTTTTCTTTTTACAACTTGGCTTTAGCTCAACCTACTTTTATAAAAGATAGTATTGATGATTATATTAACGAAGGATTAAATGATTGGAAAATTCCAGGATTAGCTTTAACTATTGTTAAAAATGGTGAAGTAGTACTTTCTAAAGGTTATGGTGTAAAAAATATTTTAACTAAGGAACCTGTTGATGAAAATACTTTATTCATTATTGCAAGCAATAGCAAACTATTTACAGGAACAGCTTTAGCTAAATTAGAATTTGAAAAGAAACTTTCACTTGATGATAAAATAACAAAATACTTCCCTGATTTTAAATTGTATAATTCTACATCAACAAGTTTAGTTACAATAAAAGATATGTTAAGCCATCATATTGGTACCAAAACATTTCAAGGTGATTTTACTTTTTGGAATAGTGCTTTATCTCGGAGTCAAGTTATGTTTAAGATGAGATTATTAAAACCAGTCAACGATTTTAGAACAAGTTATGGTTATTGTAATAGTTGTTTTTTAATTGCAGGAGAAATTATTCCAAAAGTTACAAAATCTTCTTGGGAAAAATATGTGTTCGATAGTTTGGTTACACCTTTGAATATGTTTAGAACTAAAACATTAACCTCCCAAATAAGTAAACTTGATAATCTTGCAAGCCCATACACCACCTCGTTTACAGGTTTATTAACACAGCTTCCGTTTGATAATATTGATAATCTTGCACCTGCAACAAGTATGGTAAGTTGTATTAAAGATTTAAGTAATTGGTTAATGATGCAATTAGACAGCGGTAGATTGTATGGCAAACAAATTTTGCCTTGGCAAGTTGTTTCTAAAACCAGAGATATTATTACACCTATATCAAGTAAAAAAAGAGGTGCAACACATTTCACAGGCTATGGATTGGGCTTATTTATGAGTGATTATAATGGTAAACAAATTTTTAACCATACTGGCGGTGCAGATGGTTTTGTAACTAATACTTGTTTTATTCCAGAAATTAATTTAGGCATTTCAATTCTTACAAATAATGATAATCAAAATTTTTTCGAAATTTTAAGATGGCAAATTATTGATGCGTATTTAAACCTTCCTTTTACAAATAAAAGCAAACAACAATTACCAAGATTTATAGAAGATAACGAAAAGCAACTGAATGAAATTAAAGTTTGGAAAAGCAGAATTATAAATAACAAACCTAAACTTTCCTTAAAATCATATGTAGGAACTTATGAAAATGAATTGTATGGAACTATTGATATTACTGATGTTGAGAATAATTTAAAAGTAAAATTTAATAGCCATAATAATTTATTTGCAACTATGCAATACATGGATAAGGATGAATGGATGATAACTTACAACCCCATTATGCTTGGAATTTTTGCTACAAAGTTTGATATTGAAGGAGGTAAAGTAAAAAATGTAAGTATTAAAGTGAGTGATTTTATAGAATACGATCCATATATCTTTAAGAAAATAAATTAGCAGGTAATTGTAACCAATTCATAGCATTTTTATTGAAGAGCTTTTCTTTAGTTTCTAGTTTAAAATTTGATGCTTCAATTAATTTCCCAGGATGATGTTCACCGAGAGGAAATGGATAATCACTGCCTAAACAAATATGATTTTCACCCATTAATTTAATTAAGTAAACTAATGCATCTTCATCATGCACCAAACTATCTAACCAAAACTTATCTAGATAATTTCTAGGATTTTTATTGTTATCAATAGCAACTAAATCAGGTCGAACATTAAACCCATGTTCAATTCTGCCAATTGTAAAAGGGAAAGATCCACCACCATGTGCAAATGCCACTCTGAGCTTTGGAAATTTTTCAAAAACTCCACCAAATATCATACTACAAATAGCTCTAGTAGTTTCTGCAGGCATACCTACAAGCCATGGTAGCCAATACTTTTGCATTTGATCTTCACCCACCATTTCCCATGGATGTACAAACAAAGCACAGCCAATTTTTTCAGCTGCTTCATAAAAAGGAAAGAAAATTTCATCACTTAAATTTTTGCCATTGATGTTTGAGCCTATTTCTAAACCAGGCATTTTTAGTTCAAATACACATCGTTCCATTTCTTTTATTGCTAAATCAATATCTTGTAATGGAACAGTACCTAATCCAACAAAATGTTTTGGATGTTTTTGAACACTTTCGGAAATATGATCATTCAAAAAACGTGATGTTTCTAAACCATCTTTTCCTTTTGCCCAATAGTTAAATAAAACTGGAATAGTTGATAGTACTTGAACTGACACGTTAGTATCCAACATTTCTTGTAATCTAATATCTACATTAAAACAATTATCCTCTACAACACGAAAAAGTTTATCACCCTTCATCATACAAGCCTTGCAATTTTTATGTTCAAGATGTATAAATTCACCATAGCCAAATTTTTGCATCCAATTAGGCATTTTATTGGGCATGATATGCGTATGAATATCAATTTTCATATTTAAAAATAATGTTCAAAAATATCAAATGACTGAACAAAATAATTATTTACTTGTATTTGTGTAATAATTAGGTGATTAAAATCATCTTTATAAATGATAAATTTCAGTTCTTAATCTAAATTTTGAATTTCACTTTGCATAATGAAAAAATAAATTATGCCAAAATTAATTTTCATAACCTGCTTTTTATTCATATCCCTCTCACCCCGTGCACAACATCATATTAGCCTCGATTGTTCTGAAGTAACAAATACTAAAATACCATTGAATGGCATTAACGTAAGTATTTTTTATCATTTTAATGAAAGTCTTTCAGGTGGTGTTGAAATCAACAGATTTTTTCATAAAAATTTCATTGAAAGAGAAAATAATTCTGAACATACAGTAGGCGAAATTGATCTTTCAGCATGGGAATTCAGTTATAATTTTCATTATAATATTAACATATCAAAACATTGGAAACCCTATCCTATAATGGGTTTTAGTCATACATCCGACAAAGAAAAACTCATCCGGCTTGGTAAAGAACATACAGATCATTTTTGGTCATTCAATACTGGTTTAGGAATTAAATATGCAGTAGGCAAAATATCGCCACATGCTGAATATCTTTTTACTTGGGGCAAAATAAATCAAGAATTTTTATTAGTTGGAATTAGTTATGAACTAGAATTATCCTCTCAGAAAAATAAAATTAGATTAAAAGAATAAATTTTATTTTTTAACTGGAGGCTGCATAACACTTCCACATTTGTTGCAAGTTCTTTGTTCTTCATTTCCATAAAATTTATTCATTACAGGTGGCAATTGTGAAACTATATCACTAACAACTAGTTTTTCTTCGTGCAACATATTGCCACAGTTTTCACAAAACCATATAAATCCATCTTCTTCATCTTTTCTAACTTTTTCAATAACTAATCCAATTGTATTTGGACCACGTTGAGGTGAATGTGGTGTTCTTGGTGGTAATAGAAACATATCACCTTCATTAATGTGAATGTCTTTTGGTTCGCCATTATCAATAATTTTTACAACAATATTTCCTTCTAACTGATAATAGAGTTCTTCTGTTTCATTAAAGTGAAAGTCTTTTCTGGAGTTTGGTCCACCAACAACCATTACAATAAAATCTTCAGCATCTTTATAAATACATTGATTACCTACTGGTGGTTTTAATAAATCTCTGTGTTCTTCAATCCATTTTTTTAAATTAAAGGGAGCTATAACTGGCATACAATTTTTTTTAAATGATGAGTTAAATTAGTTTTTGTTCATAGCAATAATAACTCATTACTACTATTTATTAAATTCAAAAAAGAATTTAAAAGGTTCAAATCAGTTAATAAAAATATCAATTACTTTTGAAAACTATGAATTTGTCTTTATTAAATAAAAATGCACTCATTTGTGGAAGCTCACAAGGAATTGGTTTTGCATCAGCTAAAGAATTAGCATTACTAGGTGCTAATTGTATTTTACTAGCAAGAAATGAAATAGGTTTAAAAGATGCTGTTTCAAAATTAGATACTACTCTATCTCAACAACATAATTATTTAGTAGCAAATTTTGATGAACCAGAAATGGTTAAAAATGTTATAGAAAATTATGTGAAAACAAATACTATACATATTCTTGTAAATAATTCTGGTGGTCCAAATGCAGGTTTAATAAGCATTGCAAAGGAAGAAGAATTTATTAATACTTTCAATAGGCATTTAATTTGCAACCATATACTTACAAAAGCTGTTGTTGAAGGAATGAAAAATGCAGGATATGGTCGTATAATAAATATCATATCAACATCTGTTAAAATACCATTACCAAATTTAGGTGTATCGAATACTATTAGAGGAGCTGTAGCAAGTTGGAGTAAAACTATGGCTAATGAATTAGGGCAGTTTAATATTACTGTAAATAATGTTTTGCCAGGTGCAACTGCAACACAACGACTAAAAAGTATTATTGAAGTTAATGCCACAAAAAAAGATAAGGCTATTGCTGATATAGAAAAAGCCATGCAATATGAAATTCCTATGCAAAGATTTGCAGAACCTAATGAAATTGCTAATGTAGTTGCATTTTTAGCATCTCCAGCAGCATCGTACATTACTGGTGTAAGTATTCCTGTTGATGGTGGAAGAACTGGTACAATTTAGTTTGATGTTTGATATTAATTTGTTGGATGTTAATTTTACTAAATGGCAACGATTACAAAATTTGAAGATTTAGAAATATGGAAAATGGCTAGGG
>JANPAT010000236.1:0-1812 GCA_031430075.1 Chitinophagaceae bacterium
CCTTTTGGATTAGTCTTCAAAAATCCAAATGATATGTTAGTAATAACAGAAATGGTTTTTAGACCTAATGAATCTAAAATAAATTTCTTAGCACAAAAATTATTTACAAAAGGAGTTACAGATTATAAGTTAGGATTTGCTGGAAAATATTTTAAAATTCATCCTCATAAAATTGAATTTGGAAGTGGGCGTGTTGAGTTAGCTGAAGATATTAATGTACCTAATTTAACTTCCAATCCTAAAATGACTTTCACATTTAAAAAAGGTGCACCACAAACTGGATGTTATATAGAATGGGATAGCAGTGGTGTAAAAGATATTGGATTAGGATTAGATGTAAAATTTACAAGAGACTGGCTATTACCAGTGCCTACAGCTCCAGATTCTGTAAAAGCTTCAATTGCTGGAAATGGAACAAGTTTAAGCGATATTATTCTTACTGGAAGTTTATCTCATTGCGAAATTGTAGGTACCAAAGGAGTTAAACTACAAGTAGATTCTATTGCATTGGATTTATCAGATTTACGCAGTCCATCATCTATGCATTTTCCTGCAAATTATACCAATGATACTACACCTCAAGGAAGATTGCTTTGGCAAGGATTATATATTAAAAAATTTAATCTTACTTTACCCGATACATGGAAAACAGGAGCTAATCCAACACAAATTATTGCAAATAACTGCATCATAGACGACCAAGGAGTAACTATGAAGATTGTTGCCACCAATATCATTACTTTCCCAATGGGTAGAGTTTCTGATATGAGTGCAAGTTTAGATACTTTAGACCTCTCAATTCTTAAAGGTTCACTTACTAATGGTAATGCAAAAGGTAAACTTGTTTTGCCAATAAGTAAAGACACTATCACTAACACACTTAAATACACTGCAACATTTGCACAAGCTCAAGCATCAAACAGTTTACAAATTGTAATTGTACCAAGTGGTCCAATTGATGCCGATGTACTAAGAGGAAAAATAACACTTAGTCCAACTTCTAATATAACTGCAACACTTACTGATACTGCAAAATCTATGTCCATTACTTTAAATGGAAAATTTGATTGGGGCACAAAAGACTTTAGTGTTACAGATACTACAACAAATACTGGTGCTGCACCAATAAGAAAAAAAGGAATTAAAGGAATTAAGATGGAGTTGGATTTTGAAAATATATCTGTTTCTTACAATAATAATTCTGTTACCGATGTTCAAAAATTAACTTTCAATCCTGGTACATGGAGTTTTGCAAGTCCACAAAAAAGACTTGCCAATTTTCCTGTAACTATAAAAAAAGTATATTATAAATCATTAACCACTGTTGCCCCAACCAATACTAATTATCGAGAATTATTGCGAGGTGCTTTGATGATAGATGTTGTAGCTAACTTAACAGATGATATTGGTGGAAAAACTACACTTGGTGGTGCTTTTGCAATTGAACAGAATAAAAGCAACTTCTTTAAATTCAGTCCAAAATTTAAAGGTGTTTTTATTGAAGATATTGAAGTGCATGCAGATATGCCAGCTGTTAAAATTGACGGCAATTTAAAAATGTATGATAACGACCCCGTTTATGGCGATGGGTTTTTAGCTACATTGGGTGTAACCTTTACTGCTGTTTCGTTACAAGTAAATGCTTTAGTACAATTTGGTAATACAGTGTACAATAATAACAATCAATATTACAGATACTGGAGAGTTGAAGCAGATGCCAAGTTTTCGCCAGGTATTCCGTTTTTAACAGGTGTTGGTTTTTATGGTTTTGGTGGTGGAGCGTTTTATAATATGGTATCAGATTCAGTTACA